>JBEIDK010000017.1:0-40630 GCA_040383485.1 Flavobacteriales bacterium | reverse complement strand
AATACACCAACCCTTTCGATTAATAATTCTTGGCGTAATATTGACAATGGTAGTGGTATGTTCTTTAATGCTGAGGAGCCTAGCTTATTACGTTTACAAGTAAGAGAAACTGCCATGCAAACCAACTTTGATGAGTGTGTATTAGGTGTTAAGGAAAATGCTGAAGATGGTCTTGACAAAACTGACATTGGTAAGTTAATGATGGCTGGTGAAACACATCCATACATATACACCATTGTTGATGGTACCAACACTGTTTTCAACTACCTTGCAGAAGGTACAGAAGGTAAAATTATTCCTATTGGAGTAGTAGCACCTACTGCTGGTAACTGGACTATTGGTTTAGACAACACAAGTGCTGAATTTGTGAATGCACAATCGGCATTGATGTTAGAAGACCGTAGCACAAGCCCAAGCACTTTCTACAACTTAAAAGCGAATGCAAATGTACAGTTTAACTTGCCTGAAGGAAATATTGGTAGCCGTTTCTTCTTGCACGTAGGCGATACAAAAGCGAGCACAGTGAAAGCTATTGCAGTTGCAAACAAAGAAGTTTCTATTTATTCAAATAGCAACAAATTGTTTGTAAACTTTGGTACTGAAAAAGAAGGTGCCACAACAGTTGAAGTATTTAGTTTGGTAGGTCAACGTATGGTGAGCTTAGATGCTACCTCATACCAAGGTTTACGTGAAATAAATATGAGTAACGCTGCTGCTGGAACTTACATAGTAAAAGTAACAAACGGCGATAAGGTGTATACTGAAAAAGTATTTATAGATAAGAAATAGATTAATAATCATAATGGAAAAGCAGCCTCAGAAAATATTCTGGGGCTGCTTTTTTATTTACAATGTTATTCTTTGTTATGTTTGTTCTAGTAAAATTGTTTCCTTAAAAAGTTGCTGTTTAATTTGTAAAAAATACAATTATGATTATACATTCGGCTGAGTTTGTTTGCAGTAATACTGAATATAAGAAATGCCCCCCTGAAATCATTCCAGAGTATGCATTTATAGGTAGAAGTAATGTCGGAAAATCTAGCCTCATAAATATGCTAACAAATACAAAAGGCTTAGCTAAAACTTCGTCTTCTCCTGGTAAGACTCAATTAATAAATCATTTTATAATCAATAAAGAGAAACAAGCATGGTATTTAGTTGATTTGCCTGGATTTGGGTATGCAAAAGTTTCGAAATCAAAAAAAGAAAAGTGGCAAGTTTTCATACAAGATTACCTTATTAATAGAAGAAATTTATTAAACATTTTTCTCTTGATTGATTCCAGATTAGAGCCTCAAAAAATTGACCTAGAGTTCATGAATTGGCTAGGTGAACATGAATTACCATTTTGTATTGTTTTTACCAAAACGGATAAAATTTCGAAAGGAAAATTAATGGACAACACTAATATTTATTTAAAAAAAATATTAGAAGAATGGGATGAAGCCCCAACACATTTCGTTTCTTCCGCCGAAGATAAAGTTGGCAAAGAGTCCATTCTTAGCTTCATTCATGAAGCTAATCAATTGATGATTCAAGAGTAAATAGATGAACAAGTATTTTTTTTTCATTCTCCTCATACAATTTAATTATAGTCTTGCGCAGTATATTAGTATGCCGAACTATAAACTAAGTGGAGAGGTTATGGACGAAGGAGATAGTTTGAAAGGAATGAGTGACGTTTCAATTTACAATAAAACTCAAAAAAAAACCTATGTCACCAACCTTGATGGCCGTTTTAACATCAGTGTCAATGAAGGAGATACCATTCGGTTTCATAAACTTGGATATGGAAGAAAATTCTATTATTTCAAAAGTATTTTAAACGCCGAAAACTACTCTATTCAGGTATTACTGAATAATGATACTATTAGACTTAAAACATTTGTAGTAAAAAGCTTAACGCGAGAAAAAGAGATTAAAAATCTTTTTATGAATTCCTATATACGTGACAGCTTAAGAATGATAAGCTACCTAAGAAAATTACAAGCACAACAAAATAAAAGCACTATTCTTAAATTACAAGATTTAAGTCAATCTCCAATATCGTTTATATATGATACCTATAGTAAAAAAGCTAGAAACAATAGGCGAATTGAACGTGCAAGACAAATCATAAAAGAGAATCAGCAGAAAGATGACTACGCACGATAAATTTTATTCAATAAAAATAGATTAAAGTTATAATCAGTGACGTAATTTTTAATATCCAAAACAATTGCAAATCCAGCTCAAAATAAACTACAGACACGTTTTTTGTTTCCATTAAGCACATCACATTAGTACTTAACATAAATTTAACATTATTAAATAGCTAGTTTTCATTTGTTTATGATTTATATCAAATTGGAAACGTTTTATTCATAAAAAGTTTCCATAGTATTGCGCCCGAATTATAAAAATGGATAACAAAGATAAAATACTGTTGGGTGCCGAAGAGTTGTTTTTTAAATTCGGAATTAAAAGCATGACGATGGATGACATTGCCAAGCATTTAGGAATGAGTAAAAAAACCATTTATCAATTTTTTGAAGATAAGGATGCGTTGGTGCGCTCCCTTGTAAGTTCTCATATAAAAAGGAACGAAACTGAAATGATTGGTTACGCTGGCACATCAAAAAATGCAATACAAGAAATATTATTTGCATTGCAACACATGGCAGCAATGTTTGCAAAAACAAATCCACTACTTTTTCACGACATGCAAAAATATCACATTACCGCTTGGAATGATTTTAAAGCATTTAAAGATGGTTGTATGACTAAGATTGTAATTGACAACTTGAAACGCGGAATCAGTGAAGGCTTATACAGAGAAGATATTTCAGTAAAAATTTTAGCACGATTAAGAATTGAAGAAGTAGAAATGACATTTAATCCTACAATTTTCCCACCGAACCAATTTAGTATGATTGAAGTTGCTGAGCAATTAATGAAACATTATTTGTTAGGAATATGTACCTTAAAAGGTCATAGAATGGTTAACAAATACTTCGAGATAAAAGAAGCGGAGTAACACAATTTTGAATTATAAATTTTGAATTATAAATTAATACTTATGTATAAATTACTAAAAAATACACTTGCCGTTTTGGTTCTGCTAATCGGCCAGAATGTAAATGCACAGTCAGCATTTAGCTTGAAAGAAGCACAAGATTATGCAGTGAAGAATAACCCCAATGTTGTTAATGCTCAAATTGATTATGAGTTGGCTGTGGCGCAAAAAAATCAAGTACGAGCAATTGGTTTACCACAAATTAGTGCAAGTGCCGATGCCCGTTGGAATCAGAGAACGGTTTTTCAATCATTAATAAATAAACAATTAGATGACGCCTATGCTGCATTCAAGGAGAAGAACCCTACTTCAAATATTCAGCAAGGTGAATTTGAAAAATTATTCAATACTTCAAGTGCATATTTTTCAAGTCCTAATAAGGAATTTATGTCATTAGACCCAGCTAGACAAGGTATAATTACTAATGCTGTGCAAGGTGGTGGATTTTCAGGCTTAATAGGAACTACATTTAATGCTCAAAATCAAAATACAATCACATTTTCTGTATCTCAAATAATTTTTAGTAGCGACTACATTGTGGCTTTGCAAACTTCTAGTGTTTATTTAGGATTAGCAAAAATGAGTACCAAATTAGCAGAAACCCAAATCAGAATAAGTGTTGCAAAAGCTTACTACAATGTTTTGGTTGGGAGAGAAAGAATAAAACTACTTGATGCCAACATCGAAAAGTTGAGACAATTACTAGATGATAGTAAAGCCTATTTGAAAGAAGGCTTTATTGAAAATATTGATGTGAGCAGATTGGAGGTAAACTATAACAACTTAGAAACTGAAAGCAAGAAAGTTAAAAACTTATTAGTATTAGGTGAGGCATCTTTGAAGTTTGCAATGAGTTATGACATTATGCAACCCATTTCATTATCGGATTCTATACAAAACATTGAATCTCCCGAATTTGCTCAATTTTCAAAATCAAATTATAAAAATAGAATTGAGTATAATTTGCTTGAGACTCAATTAAAAATGAATGAATTGAATTTGAAACGTTATAAGTACTCTGTGTTACCAACTTTAGCTGCATATGGTCAAAATGGATATAATCAATATGGCACTACTGACAAATATTTTTATCGTCAAACCGTTTTTGGATTGTCATTAAATGTTCCGATTTTCAGCGGAGGTTCACGATACTATAATACTCAAATGGCAAAACTTAATGTTGACAAAACAAAGAATAGCATCAAGAATTTTGAATCAGCAATTGACCTTGAAGCCAACGCTGCAGTTGTAAATTATAACAATGCAATAGAGTCAATTGGTACTCAGAAAAAAAACATGCAATTGGCTGATGAAGTATTTAAGGCCTCAACTTTAAAATATGAAAATGGAGTTGGTAGTAACCTTGAACTTGTAAATGCAACGCAAAGTATACGTGAATCTCAAGCCAATTATATTGAAGCTTTATACAATTATTACAATGCCAAAATTGATTTGGACAAAGCTTTAGGAAACATCAAATAAAAAAAAACTATAAATTATGAATTATAAATTCTCGAATTTCAATTATAAATTATCCAAAATGAAACATACAATATTGATCCTTGCTTCAGCAATTTTTATTGCATCGTGTAGTGGAAAAAAAGAAGGTGGAGACAAGGCTGCACAGCTTGCTGAACTGCAAAAGCAAGAAGCTGAAATAGCAAAAAAAATTCAAGCACTTGAGGCAGAATTAGGTGTAACTGAGAAAAAAGAATCTAAAATCACGCTTGTTAAAGTAGAAGAATTATTGCCAACTGAGTTCAAACATTTTGTTGATGTTCAAGGGCATGTTGATGCTACTGAAAATGTTGTTGCTAATGTAAAAAGTGCTGGCGGAATTATTACAAAAATACATGTTACCGAAGGTCAATCGGTAAGTGTTGGAGCTTTGTTAGCCGAAACGGATGCTTCTGCTTACACTGCAAATATTGAGGTATTAAAAACTCAATTGGCAACCGCTACAACTGTTTATGAAAAACAAAAACGTTTATGGGACCAAAAAATAGGAACTGAGATACAATACATTCAAGCAAAAGCAGGTAAAGAAACTCTTGAAAAAAATATTCTTGCGCTTAAAGAACAAGTTGATATGACTCGAATAACATCACCAATTTCAGGAATTGTAGATGAGGTAATGTTAAAGGTTGGGCAATTGGCTTCTCCGCAAGTTCCAAATAATGGAATACGTATAGTTAACATGAATTCATTGAAAGTGAAAGCGGATATTGCTGAGTCATATGCACGTAATGTTCGAAGTGGAAATGATGTAACAATAGTATTCCCCGATATAGACAAAGAAATAAAAACTAATATTTCATATGTTGGTAAAAACATCAATGCACTTACTCGTACTTTTAATGTAGAAGCGAAATTAGGTAATGCCGATGACTACCACCCTAATATGATTGCCGTAATGAAAATTGTAGATTACAAAGCACAAGATGTATTAACACTACCTATTAATGCTGTGCAGAACAGTGAAGATGGACAATATGTAATGCTTGCTGAAAATAAAGGTGGCAAAATGATTGCAACACGCAGGGTTATTAAAACAGGTAAAACTTCAGGAAATATTGTTGAAGTTGTTTCAGGTATAACAAAAGGTGATAAACTAATTACAATTGGATATCAAGATTTGAATGAAGGTGATGAGATAAAATTGTAATAGGCCCCACCAACCTCCCCTAAGGGGAGGCTTTGAAGTACTAAATTACCTAGATATATAGTTTTAATCTTTTCTACGAAAAACAAAATTGAAATTAATCACAATAAAAAATAACACTTAACATAAGCCTCCCCTTTGGGGAGGTTTGGAGGGGCTTTATGAAAGATATAAAAAAAGAATTCAAACCAAGTACTTGGAGTATCAATAACCGCACAAGTATTTACATCATGACCATAATTATAACCCTTACCGGAATTATGAGTTATTTGAGTTTGCCTAAAAACAAATTCCCCGATATTGTTATTCCAACAATATATGTTACAACCATCTATGCGGGTACATCACCTACAGATATGGAAAATTTGGTTTCAAAACCAATTGAGAAAAAAATCAAAGCCATTAGTGGTGTAAAAAAATTAACATCAAATTCTATTCAAGATTTCAATAATGTTATTGTTGAGTTTAATACCGATGTAGATGTTGACAAGGCTAAGCAATTGGTGAAAGATGCAGTTGACAAGGCGAAACCAGACTTACCAACTGACCTAACAGTTGAGCCAAGTGTTATGGAAGTAAACTTCTCTGATATGCCTGTTTTATTCGTTAACATCTCAGGAGATTTTGATTTAGGAAAGTTAAAGAATTTTGCAGACGATATTAAGGACCGTGTTGAAGGATTAAAGGAAATTACGCGTGTAGATATTGTTGGAGCGTTAGATAGAGAAATCCAAATTAATGTTGACAAATACAAAATGGAAGCATCTGATGTAACCATGCGCGATTTGCAAAGTGCCATTGGATATGAAAACAAAACCATTAGTGGTGGTAACATCCAAATGGATAACATGAAGCGCAGTATCAGTATTAAAGGTGAGTTTAAAGAAGTTCGTCAATTAGAAAATTTAGTAATACGCTCACAATCTGGTTCTACAATTTACCTAAAAGATATTGCTGAAATTAAAGATGGGTATAAAGACAAAGAATCTTATGCTCGTTTAGCACACAAAAATGTAATTACACTAAACATTATAAAAAAGGCAGGTCTAAACTTAATTGAAACATCCGATAAGGTGCGTGAAATTGTTGCAGACATGCAAAAAAATAATTTACCCAAAGAGTTAAAAGTAACACTTACAGGTGACCAATCTTCTCAAACAAGAACAACCATAAAAGACTTAATTAATACCATTATTATTGGATTCGTTTTGGTTCTTATAATCCTAATGTTTTTTATGGGTGTTACCAATGCATTCTTTGTTGCAATGAGTGTTCCTCTAAGTTGCTTTGTTGCATTTTTGGTTTTCCCAATCATAGGTTTTGAGTTAAATATGATTGTGTTATTTGCATTCTTGCTAGCACTCGGAATTGTGGTAGATGACGCCATTGTCGTCATAGAAAATACGCATCGTATTTTTGATAATGGCAAAATGCCTATCAAGGAAGCTGCAAAATTAGCTGCTGGAGAAATATTTTTACCTGTACTATCAGGTACATTAACAACCCTTGCTCCTTTTATTCCACTCGCTTTCTGGAGCGGTATTATTGGTAAGTTTATGTTCTATTTACCAATAACAATGATTGTAACTTTGCTAGCTTCTCTAGTTGTTGCATATATTATTAACCCAGTTTTTGCGGTTGATTTCATGAAGCCTCACGAAGACCACAATGACCCTCAGGTAAAAGCAAAGAGCAAAAAAAGCTTACGTATAACTCTTGTTGTGATGGGCGCCATAGCGTTAATCGGATATTTAGGTGGAAGCATTGGATTCGGAAACTTTATGATTTTATTGATTTTACTTACACTTTTAAATCATTATGTGTTAACACACATCATTAAAAAGTTTCAAGAAAAAACTTGGCCTTCAATTCAAGATTCATATGCAAGATTGCTTACAAAAGCTATTAAAGGAAAAAGGGCATTTGGTTTATTAATTGGAACAGTTGCTTTACTATTTATAAGTTTCATTGTTACCGCCATTGTAAAACCAAAAGTAGTTTTCTTCCCTGCTGGCGAACCTAACTTTGTGTATACCTATGTTACTTTACCTGTTGGTACTTCGGTAGAATATACTGATAGTATTACGAGAATAGTTGAGAATAAAATTTATCAAATTATGGAGCCTGATGGTAAGCCAAATCCTATTGTAGAATCTATTATTAGTAATGTGGCAGTTGGCGCTACTGACCCAAGCAGCGGAGACCGTAGCACTGCACCTAACAAAGGTAAGGTTTCTGTTGCCTTTGTTGAATTTGAAAAGCGTGATGGTAAATCTACCTCTGCTTACTTAGAGCAAATAAGAAAAGAAGTAAAAGGAATTCCTGGAGTAGAAATCATAGTTGATAAAGAAGCAAATGGCCCTCCAGTTGGAAAAGCCATTAGTATTGAAATGACAGGTGATGACTTAAATGAATTGGTGAATACTTCAAAAAAATTGAAAATATTTTTAGATTCATTACATATTAAAGGTGTTGAAGAATTAAAAAGTGACATTCAAAATATAAAACCAGAAGTGGTTGTTGATATTGACCGTGAACGTGCAAACCGCGAAGGACTTAGTACTGGACAAATTGGTATGGAAATTAGAAATGCAGTATTTGGTGTTGAAGCAAGTAAATTCCGCGATGCAAATGACCAATATCCTATTCAAATTCGTTTTCAACAAGACCAAAGAAATATCAACGATATTATGAATTTAAAAATAACCTATCGCGATATGAATATGGGCGGTATGTTACGCCAAATACCTGTATCTGCGGTAGCTAGCGTACATTATGCAAATAGTTTTGGAGGTATAAAACGTAAAAATCAAAAACGAATTATTACCATAGAAAGTAACGTTTTAGGAGGTTTCAACCCCAACGATGTGGTTGCAGAAGTTGAAAAGTCAATGGCCAAATTTAATTTGCCTTCAACAGTAAATATAAGAATGGGAGGAGAACAGGAAGAACAAAAAGAAACAGGAGCTTTTCTTGGAGGTGCTATGCTTACAAGTCTTGGGCTAATATTGTTAATCCTAGTAACTCAATTCAATTCAATATCTAAACCTCTAATTATTTTATCCGAGATTCTGTTCTCTATAATAGGTGTTCTTTTAGGTTTAAGTATTTTTGATATGGAAATATCGATTGTAATGACTGGTATTGGAATTGTTGCCTTGGCGGGAATTGTGGTCAGAAATGGTATTTTATTAGTAGAGTTTACGGATATATTAATTGAACAAGGAATGCCAGTTAGAGAAGCGGTTGTTGAAGCAGGGCGCACTCGTATGACACCAGTTATTCTAACAGCATCTGCTACCATACTTGGTTTAATACCTTTGGCTATCGGATTAAACATGGACTTTGCCGCATTATTTACAGAGTTAAATCCGCATATTTTCTTTGGTGGTGATAGTGTTGCTTTCTGGGGTCCATTAAGTTGGACAATGATATTCGGACTTTCATTCGCAACGTTACTAACCTTGTTCTTAGTGCCAGCAATGTATTTAATTGCTTTCCGCGCTAAAGAAAAAGTAACAGGCAAAAAACAAATTGTTGCTGCACCATCAGAAGAGTAAAAATATTATTGAAACATTGAAAATAAACAGGCTGCTAATGAAAATTGACAGCCTGTTTTTGGTTATGAAACAACCAGTTATTTATTTTCAACTTGTTTGAAAGCTATCAAATTTTTTTAAATTCGTTTATCAATAAAAATTATTTAAACTAAATCCGTTATGAAATTATTGACCTTTATATTCCTATTAAATGTATCATGCAGCTTTGCACAGTCTCATTTTAAAAACGAAATACTAAATGGAAACTGGCAAGGAATTTTAAAACAGAATACAGAAACAACAACAAAAAACTTTGCATATTGGATTAAACTTTCAGTAAAAGGTGATTCCATTTTTGGCATGGCACGCACTGAGGTTGCCAATACAGAATATTTTGCAGTTATCGACATTAAAGGCATCATCAAAAAAAACAAAATAGAATTTATTGAAGATTACATTATAGAACAAAAGCCCCGTCCTAATTTTTCTTGGTGTTTAATTAGTGGCCTTTTAAGCTATAACGAAAAAGACAACTCTCTAGCAGGTAATTGGACTTCCGAATCCGCAAATTGCTCCCCTGGGAGTTTATTACTATATAAAAGCGTAAAAGAGTTAAACACAACTCAAACATTAAAAAATACTTACAGTTCTTTTGATGAATTGGCCAATAAACTTAAATTGAAAGAAAATGTAAGTGGCTTAAAAATAATTTTACCAAAGGTTTATTTTGAAACAAATAGTCATAAACTAAATCTTGAATCAAAAGAAGATGTACAGAAAGTTTATTTGTTGATGACAAAAAATGAAAAAATAAGAATAAATCTTCAAGGACATACTGATGCTGTAGGTGATGATGATTTAAATATGAAATTATCTTATTTAAGAGCCAAAGAAATTTATGATGCCCTTATTGTTAAAGGAATTGATGGCGGAAGATTAAGCTTTGAGGGATATGGCAAATCGAGACCAATAGACAATACAAATACTACTGAAGGTAATTTTAAAAATAGAAGAGTTGAAATAGAAGTAACTATAACAAAATAAATTTCTAAATGTATTTCTTTTCTTAATTGAAGAATGGATTTATAAACGCAATAATAAATCAACCAAAATCAAATTTCTTTTTCAGGAAACCATGTTCCCTTTAGAGCGCCTGTGCCCGAAGAAATTAATTTCCATGAATCAACCTCAAAGTCAATAAGTAAAACACCACAAGTAGGTACTTTCCCAATTATATCTTGGGTTAAATACTCGGGTAAGTGAGAAAATGATGGGTTATGGCCGAAAATCATAATACAAGCATGTTTATCATCCAAATTATTTATGACATTTAGTAGAATCCTCATTGACGCATCATAAATATCTGGCTGCAGCTCTATTTCTGATTTTTCAAAACCTAATTGCTCTGCAAAAAGATGAGCTGTCTGCAAGGCTCTAATGGCTGGGCTTGACACCAAACAATCTGGCTTTACCAATTCTTTAGAAATCAGATTACCCATCCTTGATGCATCTGTTTTCCCTTTATAAGCAAGTTCTCTGTCGAAATCCTTATGCCCTTTCGCTTCCTTTTCGGCCTTTGCATGTCTAACAAAATATAGCTGTTTCATTCTTTTAAAAATTTTTATTTACTATTATTTATTGCTGTTAGATTCTTCAATAAGTATTCCTTTGCTTGTGTACCTTCATTAAATAACAAATCAAATAGTCCCAAATTTTTTATAAATCCGTTTTTATCAGAAAAAACTTGATAGTATGGATCTTGTTCTTCTAAAATAAAATCATTACTTCTAAAGTCATGTAATGAATTTAAAGTTTGAAATGTTTCTGTGAATTTAATATCTGTATTCATATTCAACATCTTAAATAAGCATTTCATTAATTCAACATTAAAATCAACTAAATAATTGTATTTTTTAATATAAAAAGGCTCTATCAAGTAATTATAGAATTCGAAATATGGACTTGAATTATATGCAGTTTCTAAGGCTTTAAAGTGCAGTTTTTGCCAAGGTTCAGAGTAGCTTATTTTAATATCCTTTGTCAATGATTTATTCTTACGTCCTTGCAAGGGAATGCTAAGTTTCATAGCTCCATTAGCAGTTGAAATAATGGTATGATTTCTTATGGTCTGTTTTGGAAAATACTCGAATAACTCTAACTTAAAATCATCACAATTAATTATTTTTTTTAAATAATCGATGTTTGGAGCATAAGCAATAGGAAATATGGTCATCAATTATTTTTTGGCCGGTTTTGTCTTTCTTTTTCGGTAATAATTAAAACCATAAATAGCTCCAATAATTAAAAGGAAATAAACAAAATAAGAATTAGAAATTTCATAACCTTTTACAAATGTAAACATTCTATTGAAACGAAGTTTTTTGAAAATATTGGTTTCATTGGCATCAATACTCAACCATATAAATACAGCCTTACCCACTATGTGGTCAATAGGTACAAAACCCCAAAAACGTGAATCTAAGCTGTTGTGACGATTATCGCCCATCATAAAATAGTAATCTTTTTTAAAGGTATAACTAGTAGCTACTTTATCATTGATATAAATTACGGAGTCCTTTATTTTAAGATTGTCCATCTCGTACATGGTTATTAATCTTTTCCATAAAGAGATATTGTCCATGTTTAGAGGTATTGTCGCTCCTGCTTTAGGAATATAAAGTGGTCCAAAATTATCTAGATTCCAATTAATCTTTTGGTCTTGAGGAAAAATCTCTGGTTCAACAGCACCCTTTTTTCTTACTTCTGGTTCTACAGAAATAACGTTAGAAAATGTTTTAATCTTAGCAACATTCTCATCTGTCAAAAACATCATGTAATTATTATCGCTAGGGCCATAATATTCATTTATATTCATTTTACGCAACACATCTGGATTAAAAAAACCATCATTTGTTTTAACAATGTAGCCTAATTGAGAGTTTGGAGGTGTACCTGCCGACACTCCATTAATAAACACTTGAGCTTCTCTAACTTCCAGAGTATCACCGGGCAATCCAATACATCTCTTGATATAATTTTCTTTTTTATCAGTAGGTCTAAAATCTTCCATCGGATAATTAAAAACTACACAATCGCCATGCTCTACTTTTCCTAATCCTGGTAATCTATAATATGGCAATTTTACAATTTCTGAATAAGCTTTAACGCTATCTGTTAAAGGCATTGTATGATGAGCAAATGGAAATGAAATTGGTGTCATTGGCACTCTAGCTCCATAACTAACTTTACTTACAAATAAGAAATCACCAACCAATAATGATTTTTCCATTGAAGGAGTAGGAATGGTAAAAGCTTCTATAAAAAAAGTTCTAATGATAGTAGCAGCAATTACAGCAAATAAAATTGCGTCAGTCCATTCGCGCAATGGAGACTTCTTCTTCTCTGATTTTTTTAGTAAAGGGTATAAACCAACAGTAATTACTCCTAAAAATATCACTAACCATAAAGGTTTTTTCGAATTGCCTGAATCTTTTTTAGCCATTTGTTTTATTAATGGTCGTAAATAAATACATATTAGGATAAAAATGAAAATAATATAACAGAGTTTAACCCTAAATTATCATCATCTCATTGTTATGCATCATTAATATTGATAAGAATAAAAAAAAACGACCCGATATATTCGAGTCGTTTTTTTTATGTTGGAGAAGGATTCGAAACCCCACGGAGAAGTTAGCCAATTGCTGCTATCAAATTCACAAAACAAAATTCACATGAAAAAAACACAAACAAAATGTTCTCTGAATTTGATTCGCAGCGTGGTTTATTCTTTGCTCTCCGCCCCCGAGACAAGGGGGTATGTCTGCCAGTTTCATCACCCAACATTGATTTGTTGAATGCAAATATAGAGAATGAATACTTTCATCAAACTACATTCACTAAAATAGCCTATATTATCGATTATTTATTGAAATAACTTACATTTGTTAAATAACATTTAAAATATTATTAAATTTTATGACTAATTTTAAACCTGATTTAACTGACATTAAAATTCTAAATTTATTAGCCAATGATGCACAACAACAATATGCAGAAATTGGCAATAAGGTTCATGTTTCGCCAGCAACTGTGCATGTTAGAGTTAAAAAACTAAAGAAAGAAGGTGTAATAAAACACGCCCAAATGGTTATTGATTATACTAAGTTAGGATATGACCTTGCCTCGTTTATAGGTATTTATTTAATGCAAAGCGATATGTATGATAATGTAGTGAGAGATTTAAAAAAAATAAATGAGGTTGTTTCATGCCATTATACAACTGGCAACTATAGTCTTTTAATAAAGCTAATGTGCAAAGACACTGAACATTTGCGTAAAACATTACATGACCGCATTCAAAAAATTAAAGGAATAAGTAGAACAGAGACAATGATTGTACTTGAAGAAAGTATGAATAGAGTTTTAAAAATAGATGAATAATAATATTTTATTTTATTTGCGCCACAATAAATTTAACATTATTAAGTTTAGTTACTATCTCAACTAAAAAGCTACATATTGTATCCTTCGATGTGCCCTACCCAGCTGATTATGGCGGAGTAATTGATGTATTTTTCAAAATTAAATCTCTTTTTGAATTAGGCATAGAAATAACTTTACATTGTTTTGAATATGGAAGAGTCGAATCAAAAGAATTAGAAAAATATTGTAAAAAAGTATACTACTATAAACGAGAAATGGGCTTTTTAAAGTTGCTAAGAAGAACCCCTTTTATTGTGAACACACGAAACTCGAAAAAACTTATTAGTAACTTATGTTTAGATGATGAAACAATACTTTTTGAAGGTCTTCATTCATGCTATTTCATAAAAAATAAAGCGCTTTCTAATAGAAAAAAAATTGTTAGAACTCATAATATTGAACATGATTATTATTCAAATTTATCAAAGGCAGAAACTAGCTTTTTTCAAAAAATTTATTTCTTACTTGAATCTCGAAAATTAAAGCGTTTCGAGAAAGTTTTAGAACATGCTAGTTATATTGCAGCCATTTCAAAAAACGATGAAATTCATTTTAAGAAAATTAATCCCAACACAATTATTATTTCCGCATTTCATCAAAATAATACTATTGAAATCCAATCAGGTATAGGTTCATTTGTACTGTATCATGGCAACTTAGGAGTAGCTGAAAATTATAATGCTGCTGTATATTTATGTAATAAGGTTTTTACAAATAGCAATATTCCTTTTTATATTGCGGGGAATAATGCGCCTCAATTATTAATTGATTGTGTGAAAAAATTTAGCCACATTAAACTAATTGAAAACATAGGCACCAATGACATTATTGAATTAATAAAAAAAGCACAAATAAATATACTTATTACCCAGCAGGCTACCGGTATAAAACTAAAACTTCTTGCGGCTTTATTTAATGGTCGATTTTGTGTTGTAAATAATGAGATGATTGTAAATACTGGGCTTGAAAACTATTGTATTGTTGGAAATAATGAAATTGAGTTGCAAAATATTATACAAAAAAAAATCAACTTACCATTCACAAATAATGATATTGAAGCCAGAAAAGATTTAGAAACTAATATGTTTTCAAACAATGTAAATGCTAAAAAACTATTTGAGCTAATTTAAACTTTGCATATTCTTGATATTAGAAAACTCTTTTTGATTTTCTAAAGAAGCCTTTACAAAACTAACAAATAATGGGTGCGGCCTTTCTACTGTACTTTTATATTCTGGATGGTATTGAACACCAACAAACCAAGGATGACTTTTAATTTCAACAATTTCAACTAAACCTTGGTCAGGATTAAATCCGGAAGCATTCATACCTGCATTTTCAAAATCAGCTAAATATTCATTGTTAAATTCATACCTATGTCTATGTCGTTCCATAATAACTTCTGAATTATATATTTCAAAAGCCCTTGTATTTGGACTAATGCCACATGGATAGCTACCTAGTCGCATGGTTCCTCCTTTTCTTCTTACCTTTTTCTGACTTTCTAGTAAATCTATTACAGCATGAGCAGTATTAGGATTCATTTCAGAAGAATGAGCATCTTTTAATCCTATCACATTCCGCGCAAATTCAATAACTGCACATTGCATACCCAAACATATTCCTAAAAATGGAATATTGTTTTCACGAACATATTTTATTGCAGCTATTTTACCTTCAATTCCTCGTTCACCAAAACCTGGAGCAACTAAAACACCTTGCAAATCTTTTAATTTTTTAGCTACATTTTTTTCATCAATTTCCTCACTATGCAACCAAACCAATTGAACTTTGCAATTATTTATAACGCCTGCATGAATAAAGGCCTCAATAATTGATTTATAGGAATCTTTTAATTCAATATATTTTCCAACAAGTCCTATTTTAATAATACTCTCAGGGTTACTTAATTTATTTACAAATTTTTCCCATTCATCCATCTTTAGCTCTGGATAAGTTTTAATGCCCATTTTTTCTAGCACTACCTTATCCAATTCTTCTGCTTTCATAAGCAATGGCACATCATAAATAGAACTTGCATCAATACTTTCTATTACAGCATTAGTAGCTACATTACAGAATAATGCTACTTTTCTTCTTAATTCATTATTTAACGAATGCTCGGTTCTGCAAACCAAAATATCTGGCTGAACACCGTATTCTAGTAAAGTTTTAACTGAATGTTGTGTGGGTTTTGTTTTTAACTCACCTGCTGCTGCAAGATAAGGAATTAGTGTTAAGTGAATTACCAATGCCTTTTCAGCTAGCTCCCATTTCATTTGACGAACTGCTTCTACGAATGGCAAGGATTCAATATCGCCTACTGTTCCGCCTATTTCAGTAATTACAAAATCAAAATCACCTTCCTTTGCTAAAAGCCTTATTCTATATTTAATTTCGTCAGTGATATGTGGAATAACCTGTACCGTTTTTCCTAAAAAAATACCTTGCCTTTCCTTGTCTATAACCGATTGATATATTTTTCCGGTTGTGATGTTATTGGCTTGTGATGTTGGAGAATTTAGAAAGCGCTCATAATGTCCCAAATCCAAATCTGTTTCTGCACCATCATCAGTAACATAACATTCGCCATGTTCATAAGGGTTTAATGTTCCTGGGTCAATGTTAATGTAAGGGTCAAGTTTTTGAATTGTTACTTTAAAGCCACGTGATTGTAGCAATTTTGCTAAGGATGCAGAAATAATTCCTTTTCCTAAAGAAGAAGTAACTCCTCCCGTTACGAAAATGTATTTGGTATTTGACATGAAGTGAAGTTTGTAACGGGATACAAAACTAACAAATTATAGTTATAAACTATATTAAATTTTGAGTTGATTTTTTGGGTGTGCAAAAGTATATTAATTTTTCTTCTAGTTATGACCATTCTAAAATAAACTGAAATAATGCCGTAATGATGAATAAGAAGATGATTTTACAATTACATTAGCCTAACTAATTTTAAATATTTTTTCCATGAAGGTAAAAAACGAAAATGTGGTTAATAAGTTAACAACACAAACTATAAACAAAGCAACTCCAAATTGCGATGCAACGGAACAATTAGGTTATCAAGGACCTGTCGCCAATGCTTTCTATTTACTAAAACAATGGCGCTTTGTGTCGCTCATGTTTATTATTATAACATTTGGTAATAATTATTTGAAGGCACAAACACAAGATGGCAGCAGTGCTGCAAATGCCATTATCCTTGAAAGCGCTAATGATGAAAGTGAAATGGCGTTAAATGAAAAAAGAATTGAAAATGCAATTGGCACCAAGTGGGTAAAGTTTGTTGCAAACAATGCAAACGCAAGTTTAATTTTGCGTGCAATAAATGGTAATTCAAGCACATTTGCAGTTACAATTTATAATTCTTCAATGATTGCAATGCCTTCTACTAATTTAGATTTCATTACCAATAGTAATGATAATGCTAGTTTACAAATTACAGGATTATTGACTGGGCAAACATATTATGCATCAGTTGTTGCTAGTAATGCTACTGCACAAACAACAATTCCTATAGTATTTAGTCAAAATTATAATACTTCAATAACACAATGTTCTAGTCAGATAACCAATGTTGTTAACAATGGTGCATTAGTTAACTTAAGTGCTACAGTGCCAAATTTGCCAACCGTTTTAGGTAATGCTTATTCAAGTTCTGCAGCAATAAATTCTGGTATCTATAGTGCAACAATTACAAATAGTGTTGCAGGAAAAATCATTAAACTAAGTATGGATATTTTTAATCCTTTTTATGACGCTTCAAATTCAGCTTCAATGTCGCCGACTCATGTATTACCAACTATTGGCGTTTATATAAATGGCACATTAATTAAAAAACTCGATTGTAATTTAAAATATAATTCAACAAATGTTCGATACAATACATTTATTACAGATAATACGAACCCGGTTTACAACTTAAGTTTAAGAATAGAAAATCCAAATAATTGGGGTGCATTCCTTTTAAATAATGTTTATATAGAAACCGGAGAAACTACTGGTATCCAATTAAACTGTGGTGGTGGGTTCGAGTTTACATCATTTGAAAACAATACCGCTAACGATGCAAATAATGGTAGCACAGTTAGTGTTCAATACGACCCAACAAATACTGGAAACTTCATAACGTTAACTCCTGCATCGAATAGTCCAACACTCGCAACAGCTGGCATGAATGGTTCTCAATATGGTTATGTAAACAATTTGCAGTTTATTAATGGTAATACTCTCACTACAAATATTCCAAATACAAGTACAACAAATATTATATACTACAAAAAAATTGTTTTTTCTATTCCAACAAGCATTACAAGTTGCCCTGTAAAATTTATATATTCTAATGCGGTTAATATTGGAGGTGTTGTCAATACAATTTGTAGTAACCCTTCAGAATATACATTTAATTATACTTTAAGAAATCAACCAAGTATCACCTCCTCCACAGGTACTGTAAATTCAAATGGTATTTTTGTAGCATCTATAGCTCCAAGCAGTAGCATTACATTAACTGGTACTAATTGTTCAATTTATAAATGGCGAAAAACAAGCACTAGTTCAAATATTAATTTAGGTAATACCCCTTCTATTGCAATTATTAAGGATTGTGATAATATTTCGTACTTTGAATTAGAAAATGAATATAAATGTGTTATTAAAGCTCAAATAATATCAACACCAGCCAAACCTCAACCACAATTAACACAAGTAAACAGCAATAGCATAAAGTGTAATGGATCTAATTTATCTAACTGCACTTATGCTTGGTCACTAAATTCAATCCCATTAACGCAATCAACTCAAACAATACCAATTTGCGAAAATGGTACTTATCAATGTGTAGTTACAAATGCTTATGGATGCACAGGTACTGCAAGTTTAATTGTTACAAATCAAGCCTCGTACATACTATCACAGGTAGGCAATATACTTACTGCTCCTAGTGGTGCAAGTTATAGTTGGTCGCCAAATGGAGAGACTACACAAAGTATAAACGTTTGTACCTCGCAAAGTAATACAAGCTACTATTGTACTGTTACAAATAGCAATGGTTGCACAGCAAATACAAATGCGATAGTATTCTCATTACCTACCATCCAAGCCGCTAGCATTACCCAAAATACATCCACATTTGTAGCAACTGCAAACTTTGCAAATGCAGCAAGTTATTTATGGAGCAATGGTGCTACCACGCAGAGTATAACACCTGCTGTTGCCGGCATGTATACTTGTACAATTATTAATAATAATGGTTGCAGCATTACAATAAGTTTAGCTTTGGTGGTGAACCCTTGCGCAGTTGGTACTGTTTACCAAAATGGTAGCACCATTGCAAGTGGTAATGTTACAGGGCAAACCATTAGTATTTTAGGCACTGCAAGCATGAGCAGCAATGCCACTTACACAAACTGTGATTTTTTAATGACTAGTGGCAGCAAAATAAATATTACCAACAATGCCGAAATAATAACCAACCATTGCCACTTTTATAATTGTACTGATATGTGGCGTGGTATTGAGGTAGCCGCTGGGAGTAAAATAATTATTGAAAATAATTCAAAAATTGAAGGAGCAGAAATTGGTGTATTGGTAAATAATTATAATACAAACCCTGTCAATTATAGTATTGATGCAACATTTTACATGAATGATATAAGTGGAATTAAAGCCACCAATAGCACATTCGATAAAAATTATATTTGCATTAAAATTGTTGCACCAAATTTTACATTAAGTAATAATATTTATCAGGTTGACTATCATTCGTGGTTTTGGGGGCCAATTGCAGGCTGCATATTCGATTGCAGTGGTAGTTTGCCTAATCCTTATTCAGGGCAACCCAACATATTAGGCTCTAAAACCTACGCAGGTATTGTATTTGACAAAATATTTTGTACTAACTGTTTTTACTGCTTCGAATATGGTACATTCAATTTTATTGGACATAATTTATTCAATAATTTAAACTTCGGTATTTATACAAACAACGGTGCTTATGTCGACATGAACAGTTACCAATCTTTTACTAATATTACTGCCGACCCAATTTATGCTATAAATGAACGGGAAAGCGGCACCGCAATTTATAGTATTTCGGCACCCACTGCTAGTTGGTTTCATGTGAGTGGCAATAATTTTGACGTTTGCGATAATGGAATACTTAACTTTAACAAGTCCTATTCTACAATTAGAGAAAATAATTTATTAAACATTAATAGAATTGCTATAGGTGTCACAAATAGTGTGAAATTAGATATTAATAGTAATGCTATTGAAACAAAATATATAGGTATTTTTAATAGTACAAGTGTTGGAACAAGTATAGCAAGCAATATTGATAACAATGTAATAACCAATATTGCATCAGGCAACACCAATGCAATGGGTATTTTACTTGGAGGATTAAATTCTTATGTTGGCAGGTCAAACAATGTTACAAGAAACACGATTAATATGAATAGCAGCAAATATATTGCGGGTATTCGTGCTGTAAATTGTTCTACACTTAAAGTTGGCAATGGTTTTTCTACAAAGAACAAAATATATTTAAATAATTTGCACAATACAAGTACAATGAATAGGGCTTATGGCATACGTTTAGAAAACTGTCCAAATCCAATAGTAGCGAGCAACACTGTTAGTGGCGACAACATAGTAAACGCAGCAAACAAACGTGCAATAAGTCTTAGTATGTGTACCGATGCTACTGTAAAATGCAATAGTACCGACAAAACCGAAGTTGGGCTTAACTTTATGAGTGCTAATGGCAACTTATGCAAAATACAAACTAACGAACTGAACGACCATAATATTGGTATGTTGTATGATGCTAGTGCCATTACAGGCCCGCAATTTAACCACGGCAATAAATGGTTGGGCACAAATTATACGAATGGGGCTAAGTTTGATATGGTAAATTCTAATACTAATTTTACGGCTTCCTTTTATAAATACAATCAAGCTACGCCAAATGCACTTGCACCAAATATTCCATCAAATAACAATGGTTGGTTTACACAGAATTACTTTAATGATGCTATTTGCGTTTCAAACAATTTAAATAATACAAATTTGCTCAATGCTATAACTAGTGGCGATGTGCAAGCTGCTACTAGTCAATTGCTCAACATTGATTATGAAGCAGTAACCAATTATAAATTAGATGCCGACTTGATGGACAAACTAAAACGCGACCCACAATTAATTGCAACTATGCAAGAAATACAAGATTTTTACGATGCCAACTATAATTCACCGCTTGAAAGGCTGAGCGAAACTAAGAATATTGAACAACAATTGAGTGCCACTGCAACAGCTAAATTAGCAGAAATAAGCACTAAAATTAATGATTTAGAAACAATACTTACTGCCCAAACTACTGCCAATTTTGACCCTACTGCAATGGTTACTATACAAGATTTACTAGCCGAAATAAACGCATTAGAAGAAACAGTTATGGTAGAAAAGGTACAAAAAGCCATTGATGCAAAGGCCATTAACGACAACATAAGCAGCTATAAAAACTACGAAGAAAACGAAC
The DNA here is from genome assembly GCA_040383485.1 of Flavobacteriales bacterium. Lineage (GTDB taxonomy): Bacteria > Bacteroidota > Bacteroidia > UBA4408 > UBA4408 > JBEIDK01. The sequence goes on along the minus strand of JBEIDK010000017.1, from coordinate 19,343 downwards.
GTATTTTTAATAGTATTAGGTTAGAGAAATTTATTAACAACTCGGATCTAGACCCTACTGATAAATCGGCTCTGCAAACCATTGCTTGGCAATGCCCTTACGAAGGAGGCCCTGCCGTATTCAATGCCCGTGCTTTGTTAGCAAGTATTGGTATTATTGAAGATTATGATGATGTAGCCATGTGCAGTTTGGCAGGTATTTCAGCACGTGTTGCACATACTAACACCAATAATTCTTTAGTAAATGAAGAAGGATTACAATTAGAGGATATAAAAGAAAAGCTTATTGCTACAAAATTATTTCTAAATCAAAATATTCTAACCATAGCATCAAGTCAAATGGTTTCAAGTAATTGTACTATTAAAATAAACGATGCCACCGGGCGCGAAGTATTAAATACAATTTTGAATGCGAAAACTGGTGTTCAAAAACTTGATGTTGCCACATTAAACAATGGCGTGTATGTTGCATTGTTGCTCGATAATAACGGCAATCTAGTGCAACAACAAAAAATTTGTATTGCTAAACAAAATTAATTGTTAAATTAGAGCGGTAATCTCTATTAGGGAGGTTATCGCTTTTTTTATTGTAAATGAAAAAAATACTCTTTTTTTTAATAATTAATTTTCCATTATTACCGGACAATTGCTGTGCGCAGAGTTTTGACAATAAGTGGATTTTGGGTTATGGAGTTTTTCCAAATGGAACGTATGCAAATATGGATTTTGATTTTTTAGATACTGGTGATGTAATTATTACTGGTTTGCAACGGAACATTGTAATGGGCGTAACTAACTCAACAATGTCGGATAGTTTAGGTAATTATTTATTTAGTACAAATGGCATAAAAATAAATAATAAGAATAATCAACAAATGCTTAATGGCAATGGTCTAACACCTGGCTCATTAAATATTATTTATGTAGATAGTGGTTTATATGTGCAACAGGCATCATTAATTATTCCTCAACCGAACTCAAATAAATATATTTTGTTTACTGCAACTCCCGAACAAATTGGGATTTATCAAACACCTAATAAATTATATTATTCGGCTATTGACATGGCTTTAGATAATGGCAATGGAGCTGTTACTCAAAAAAATCAAATACTATTTAACGACACATTGGCATTCGGTATGCTTACAGCCTGCAAACATGCCAATGGACGAGATTGGTGGGTGGTGGTGCCAAAATGGAATAGTAATAAATATTACAAAATTTTAATTACTCCTAATGGTATTGAAAATTACACCATTCAAGCCTTTGGCCCACGCCCTAGTAGGCGTGATTTTTCAGGGCAAATATCCTTTAGCCCTGATGGAAGTAGATATGCAAGGTGCGATTTTGATTCAGGGCTAGTAGTTTTAGATTTTGATAGATGCACTGGTATGTTTACAAATTTTTTTAAAACAATGCATGATACTACTTTGCAATATGGAGGCTTAGCTTTTTCACCTGATAATAAATTACTTTATGTATCAGCAAATACCAAATTATATCAATATGATTTAGAAGCAACCGACATAGCTGCAAGTAAAGACACAGTTGCAATTTGGGATGGTTTTCATACTGGTCCAATAAATACCTCATTTTATCTAATGCAAAATGCTCCAAATGGTAAAATATATATTTCTATACCAGGAGGGGCAGACTATATTGGGATAATCCATGAACCTAATATAATTGGAAGTAATTGTAATGTGCAACAACACTTTCAAACACCTTATTATATTGGTTTTAGTTTTCCTAATCATCCCAACTACCATTTAGGTGCATTAGTTGGCAGTGGTTGCGATACATTGCTTACCAGCCGCAGTCTAGCTGCACTCTCACTTAGGGAGGGTCGAGGTGGGCCTAATCCTAACCCTGCAAACAATTCATTTTACTACAATTATTCTGTAAAAGTTGTATGCACTTTACAAATTACCAACAGCAGCGGCTTGGTGGTGCATACTCAAACACTTTATCCTTGGTTTGGCTATATAATAATTGAGAGTACAACTTGGAGCAATGGAGTGTATGTGGCAGCTCTAAAGAGTAAAGGTGGGAATGTAATTAGCAATCACAAAGTGGTAGTGTTGCATGAGTAAAGAGTTTAAAAGTATTATAGCAGGCGCATTGAGTGAAGCCGATTGGCAACTATCGACTCGTAACTTGCCCATTAGTTTTTTATTATCAAATGCAATAGTAATTAATGCAACTTGGTAAATTAGCCGCACTATTAAGGCATTTTATTGACTTCTTATCACTATGAATTCGGAAGCATAGTAAAAATAGCTTTTATCTATTAAAATTAATCAAAAAAATTATAATTAAAACTTTGTTTGTTATTATTACACCAAGCAATTAAATTCGCAACGTAATTTTTGAAAAATTAAAATATGGCTTCAGCTACAAAAGAAAAAAAAGAAAGTAATTCAAAAACTAAATACTCTAAAGAAACTTACATGCAATGGTACGAAAGTATGTTGCTTATGCGCAAGTTTGAAGAGAAAACAGGACATCTATATATTCAACAAAAGATTCGTGGCTTTTGTCACTTATATATAGGTCAAGAGGCATTGGTTGCTGGTTCTGAATCTGTTTTAAGAAGAGATGATAATGTAATTACTGCGTACAGATGTCATGCTCATCCAATAGGTAGAGGCTTACATCCAAAATATATTATGGCCGAAATGTTTGCAAAAGTTACTGGCTGTAGCAAAGGTAAAGGTGGAAGCATGCATATATTTAGTAAAGAACATAACTTTTATGGTGGGCATGGTATTGTTGGTGCACAAGTACCCATGGGCGCAGGTATTGCCTTTGCTGACAAATACAATGGAAACGATAATGTAACACTTTGTTATATGGGTGATGGGGCTGTGCGTCAAGGTGCGTTGCACGAAGCCTTTAATATGGCAATGCTTTGGAAGTTGCCAGTAATATTTATTATTGAAAACAACAAATATGCAATGGGCACTTCAGTTGAAAGAACTAGTAATGTGCATGATTTATATAAAATTGGATTAGGCTACGATATGCCTTCATTCCCAGTTGATGGATTACAATGTGAGACCGTGCATGAAGCTATTGAAGATGCAGTAGCGCGTGCAAGACGTGGCGATGGACCAACCTTACTTGAGATGAAAACATATAGGTATAAAGGTCACAGTATGAGTGACGCTCAAAAATATCGCACTAAGGATGAAGTTGAAGAATATAAAAAATTAGACCCGATTGAACGTGTAAAAGCTACTATTGTAAAAAATAAATATGCTTCTGATGCTGAATTCGAAGCTATAGAAAAAAAAGTTGATGACATTGTTGCCGAATCAATTCAGTTTGCAGAGGATAGCCCCTACCCTACGATTGATGAGCTTTACAAAGATGTGTATGTGCAGGATGATTACCCTTATATTATGGATGGGTTTTAAGAAATTATAAATGTTGAATGTTGAATTTTGAATTTTGAATGTTGAATTTTGAATTTTGAATTTTGAATTTTGAATTTTGAATTTTGAATAAAATGAAACTTAGAATAGATGTCAAAATCTAACATTATTGTAGAAAAATCATTCGAGTTTGGAATTCTTATTATTGGATTATATCAAAAACTAAAAGGCAAAAACGAGTTTGATATTGCAAGGCAAATACTAAGAAGTGGAACTAGTATAGGAGCAAATATACAGGAAGCAACAGCTGGTGTATCAAAAGCTGATTTTGTAAATAAAATGGCAATAGCATCTAAAGAAGCAAGAGAAACAAAATATTGGCTTCTCTTGTTAAAAGAAACAAAATTAATTGAAGATGACTTAACCGATTATCTTAGTAAAGTGGAAGAACTAAATTTAATTTTAACATCAATTGTAAAGACAACACAAGAAAAAAAGAATATTTAATTTATACCTTTTGATATTGATATTTGAAATATCTAGCAAGTTAGTTTAATTCAAAATTCAAAATTCAAAATTCAAAATTCAACGTATGGAAGTAGTAAAAATGCCCAAATTAAGCGATACAATGACAGAAGGAGTTGTAGCTGCTTGGCACAAAAAAGTAGGAGATAAAGTAAAAAGCGGTGAGTTACTTGCCGATATAGAAACCGATAAAGCTACCATGGAATTCGAAAGTTTCCAAGATGGTGTGTTGCTTTATATTGGTGTAGAAAAAGGAAAAGCTGCACCAGTAGATTCAATACTAGCAATACTTGGTAAAGAAGGGGAAGATTATAAATCGCTAATAAGCCCCACCCAACCTCCCCAAAATGGAGGAGCCGAAACACAAAGCGCGAAAACACCTCCTGCAACTTCCACTCTTTTGGAGGGTGCCGGTGTAGGGCTTCTTCCTCCTGGTGTAGAAATTGTAAAAATGCCTAAACTTAGTGATACCATGACAGATGGCGTTGTTAGCAAATGGCATAAAAAAGTGGGTGACAAAGTTAAAAGTGGAGAGCTTTTAGCCGACATTCAAACAGATAAGGCTACCATGGAATTTGAATCATTTCAAGATGGTGTTTTAATTTATATAGGTGTTGAAGAAAATGGCACTGCTCCTGTAGATTCTATACTAGCAATATTGGGCAAAGGTGGAGAAGATGTACAAGCAATAATTAAAAGCCAACAAACAGCCCCACCCCAGCCCTCCCCTAAAGGGAGGGAGCCAGAAGCCATCAAAGAAATACAAGGCACTATAGCACCTGTTGCAAAGTCTCCCCTTAGGGGAGATTTAGAGGGGCTTTCGGGGCTTCGATTAAAAGCTTCTCCATTAGCGAAGGCATTAGCAAAAGAAAAAGGGATTGATATAACTTCAGTAGCAGGTACTGGTGATGAAGGACGAATCACTAAAAAAGATATTGAAAACTTTAAACCAAGTGCTGCAAAAAGTACTGTTGCTTCAGTATCTTCCGGAAATGTTGGTGTTGAAAGTTATACTGAAGAACCAATTTCGCAAATGCGTAAAACCATTGCGCGCAGGTTAAGCGAAAGCAAATTTACTGCTCCACATTTTTACCTTACAGTAGAAATTTTGATGGATAGAGCAATGGAAGCTAGAACAGCAATCAATGAAATTGCTACCAGTAAGGTTTCATTTAATGATATTGTTATAAAAGCAGTTAGTGCTGCATTACGTAAGCATCCTAAAATAAATTCGTCATGGCTTGGCGATAAAATTAGATATAACAACCACATACATATTGGTGTTGCAATGGCAGTTGAGGATGGACTTTTGGTGCCGGTAGTAAAATTTGCCGACAATAAATCATTGTCTCAAATATCAGCCGAGGTAAAGGTTTATGGACAAAAGGCAAAGGAGAAAAAATTACAACCACAAGATTGGGAAGGAAATACATTTACTATTTCTAATCTAGGAATGTTTGGTATTGATAGCTTTACTGCAATTGTTAATCCGCCCGATGCATGCATTTTAGCTGTAGGAGGAATTAAGGAACAACCAATAGTAAAAAATGGCAAATTAGAAGTAGGCAACATCATGAAACTTACTCTAAGTTGCGACCATAGAGTAGTTGATGGAGCTAGCGGGGCTGCTTTCTTGCAAACACTGAAAGCTTATTTAGAAAATCCAGTTACAATATTGGCTTAATTTCAAATACTCATTTAAATATAATTAGTCGTCTCTCAAAAAGTCATTATGAAAATTAATTTTACTTTTCCTTGATGAAAAGTAACAAAAATCAATGCTTCATTCTTTCTTTTGCTCCTATGGTCGCAATTTTTAAATCCAATAAAATTGCTACCATGCAGGTGATTTCCTCGTCCCTCAGAACTTCCTACATGGCTTAACGCAATTTGATTGCATTAAAAAACCAGAAAGAATAAGGCAGGTAGAGCCTTAAACGAAAATTCAGGAAAACTTAATAGATTCAAATATTATTGGTATATTATTTTTATAAATAATCAGCTTGAAACATATGATTTCATTATTATTTATGCCTTTTTGAAGTTTGACTAATTAAAAAAAACGATTTTGTAAATCGTATATAATAGCTTAAAACAAAACAGCCCCAATATTTGGGGCTGTTTTGTTTATTATTTTAGCTCAGATTATTCTTCATCTTCTATCTCCTCTTCTATAACAATTTTATCGTGGCTATTAACACCTTTAATTTTGTCTTTATTTTTTATAACTTGTTTTCTAATTGCTTCAACACATTCGTCGGTAGCTTCTTCAAATGATTTACACTTTCTTTTTGCAAATAAATCTCCACCAGAAATATGAAGCTTTAATTCCGCAATTTTATTCTCCGTGTTACTGTCCTTATCTAATTTCAATATCACCTCAGCCTGAATGATACCGTCGTGAAATTGATTTAATTTATTTACCTTATCATTAATAAAGGCTACTAATTTTTTGTCGGCATCAAAGTGCACAGACTGGATTTGTACATTCATATTTTCCTCCTTTTTTTAGTTTGGGAATTATTTTGAAAAACTCATTAGCAAATATAAAACATGTTTTATCAAAAATCATAAAAAAATAATGTTTATGAAACTTTCACTTAACAAACTGATAAAACCTAAATCTTTAATTAAAATAACAGCTAATAGTTTTACTTTTACAACAACAATTATTTGAAAATGCAAAATAGAAAATCATTTATTCAAAATACTAGCATTGCATTAGCAGGGTTATTGTTAGTTTCTAAAAATATTTTCAGCAGAAATACTGCTAACCAAAAATATCCATTAAAACTTATTGTGATAGACGGAGTTAGAAAGCTTGAATTTAAAAATACATTCAGTAAAGTTCTAGAGTCATCGATAAGCATAGATTCAATTAACTTCGATAACATTTTCACAGAAGCAAACTTAGATTTTCATTCAGAATCAATCGGTAACATTACCGAGCATATTAATTATTCCACTTTTGATATAAATTCAAATACTTCTAATGTTTTAGAATCAAATTGTATTGTAATTACGGGCTTTGATGTTGCGCATTACAGCGGTAAGCGTTATTTTGAAAACATAGAAAAATTAGAAAATTTAATAACCAATTTACTTTCTACTTCTGAACCTAATTCTAGGTTTTTAATCCTCACCTCGATGGGCAGAAATAATGATGAAAATGAGATGAATGGTTTTGACCATAATGATGAAACGGCAAAAGAATGTTTTGCAATTCATATTGAAAAGAAATTAGTTGGTATTTCAACAATAAAAACAAACTCTTTACGTTTAAGTACGAAACAAATTGTAGAAAATTTCAAAGCTCTACTTTAAGAAACTCTTATATGCATATTATAAAAAAGGTAAATTTCTATTTCTTATTTACAGTACTTATTCCATTAATAATAACTAGTTGCGGCTATAAAGAAGTTCAGCTAAAAAAAATAGAATCCTTTAAAGTTTTGAACTTTACAAAAGAAGGCGCTGAGGTAGAACTTAATCTATTAGTGGAGAATAAAAATAATTTTGGGTTTACTATTTATGGGAGTGATTTAAATTTGACAATAAGCAAAATGGAATTGGGCAAAGTTGTTTTTGCTGATAAGGTTCATATTCCGGGAGGTGGCGAGTGTCATAAAAGGGTTGTATTAAAAGCCTCTTTAAAAGATTTAGGAATAACTGCCTTGGCAAGTTTAGCATCGTTAGTAACAACCAAACAAGTTGATGTTAGCATTGTTGGTGATGTAAAAGTGCGAAGCCTCGTGTTTTTTTCGAAGAGATATCCGGTAAGCCTCAAAGAGAAAATAAAATTATAAGAAGTGGAAATTATTCTTTTTAAATGCAACTAACATTTGGTTATGTTTGTATTGTTATAAAAAGTATTGAATGAAAACTAAACAAGAAATCGTAGCAAATTGGCTACCTAGATATACAGGCATACCACTTGATAAATTTGGGAAGTATATACTACTTACCAATTTCAACAACTATGTACAAATGTTTGCTAAGCAATTTGATGTTGAGGTGGTGAGTACACATCCAATGATAAATGCTACCGCTAATGACATTACGATTATTAACTTTGGCATGGGTAGTCCGGGAGCTGCGACAATTATGGACTTATTAAGTTCCATTGAACCCAAAGCAGTATTATTTCTGGGCAAATGTGGTGGACTAAAAAAGAAAAATGAATTAGGTGATTTAATTTTACCTATTGCCGCTATTCGCGGAGAGGGTACTTCTAATGATTATTTTCCACCTGAAGTGCCAGCATTACCAGCATTTAGTTTACAAAAAGCTGTGTCAACAACCATTCGTGACCACGGACGTGATTATTGGAGTGGTACTGTATATACAACAAATAGAAGGGTTTGGGAGCATGATGAAGAATTTAAAAATAAACTCAGAACAATGCGTTGCATGGGAATAGACATGGAAACAGCAACAATTTTCACTACAGGCTTTTATAATAAAATTCCTACTGGTGCATTACTATTAGTTAGCGACCAGCCAATGATACCTGATGGAATAAAAACTTCAGAAAGTGATAAAAAAGTAACAACACATTTTGTTGATATGCATTTGCAAATAGGCATAGATTCATTAAATCAGTTACTTAACCACGGAGCTACAATAAAGCATTTACGTTTCGAATAATATTTTTGTTTTTTTAAAAGTGGCAAAGCAAACAGGTTTATCATACGAACAAATCGTTTCTGAAATAAAAAATAAACAATTTAAACCTGTTTATTTTTTTGAAGGCGAAGAAGCATATTTCATTGATTATTTAAGTGATTTGATTGAAGCAAATGCGCTTCAAGATTTTGAAAAAGAGTTTAATCAAACCATATTATATGGTAAAGATGTTGATTCAGGTAGGATTATAACTGAAGCCAAACGTTTTCCGATGATGGCTGATAAGCAATTGGTAATCATTAGAGAAGCTCAAGAGGTGAAAGACCTTGATAAGCCAATTGAAATTAAACAAGGAAAAAAAAACATTGAAATAAATATTTTTGAGGAATATATTAAGAATCCGCAGACTAGTACAATCTTAGTTATTTGTTACAAGTATAAAAAGCTTGATGCAAGAAAAACCCTTTCAAAAAGTATAAAGACCTATGCAAGTTATTTTCATTCAGAAAAAATAAAAGACTATAATTTAGGAATTTGGATTGATAACTATTGCAAACAAAACACGATGCGTATTTCGCCTAAAGCAAATGCCATGCTTTGTGAATACTTAGGTAATGACTTGCAAAAAATATCTAATGAAATATCAAAGTTGATGCTGAATAAAAAAGGCGATAGAGATATTTCCGAATCAGATGTGCAAACAAATATAGGCGTAAGTAAAGACTACAATGTATTTGAATTAAATACTGCGATTGCTAATAGAAACATTTTAAAAGCTAATAAAATAATCAATTATTTTTCCGCAAATAGTAAAGAGCATCCAGCAATTGTATCAATTGCAACTTTATTTGGATACTTTACAAAAGTACTTGTATACCATACCCTGACTGACAAGTCAGATGCTGCTGTTGCATCTGCTATAAAAGTAAATCCATACTTTGTAAAAGAATATGTGCTTGCTGCCAAAAATTTTACTCCCGAAAAATGCGTACGTATTATAAGTTATCTCAGAGAAGCCGATGGTCATTTAAAAGGTGTAGATAGCTCGGCCGTTTCAGAAAATGAATTAATGAAAGAACTACTTTTTAAAATTTTGCATTGAAAACTAAACCCTTATTCCTATTATACAAATATCATCCACCTGTTCATTAGTACCTCGCCAATTAATAATAAAATCAGAGAGAAATGCTTCTTGTTCAGGCATCGATAAATGTTGAATAGAAAGAAGCATTTCTTTGAATTTAGATGTTGTTAGTTTCTTTCCTCTATCACCGCCAAATTGGTCAGCATAACCATCGGTGGTTAAATAAATAGTGTCATTTTTTTGCAATTGAAATTCATGGTTTTCATAAATTCTTTCTTCATCTTTCTGCTGACCACCAATCGGCTTTTTGGTAGCTTTTGTTTCTATCAACTCTCCATTTCTAATTAAATATAATGGACGGTAAGCACCCGAATAGGAAAGTCCCAACACATCGCTCCCTAAAGGGGATGGAGTTAAAGTACAAAGTGCAATGTCCATTCCATCATTGCCGGCGTTTTTATTTTGTTTCAACGATTCAGTAACGCCTAAATTTAAATGATACAAAATATCGCTTGGTACAATCACCTTTTTCTCATTGATTATTTGATAAAAAATATTGCTACCTAACATACTCATCAAAGCCCCAGGAACACCATGTCCTGTGCAGTCGGCAGCGGCTATAAATATTTGATTGTCTTTTTGTGTGAACGCATAAAAGTCGCCACTTACTATGTCTTTTGGTTTGTATAAAACAAAACTTTGTGGTAGTGCCTCATAAATAATTTCTTTATCGGGCAATATAGACTCTTGAATGTGTTGTGCATACTCAATACTCTGAGTTATTTCCTTTTTTTGGTGCTCAATGTCTTTGTTTTTTTGTCCTAATTCTACGTTACTTTTTTCAATTTCAGTTTTTTGTTCTGCAATTTCATAGGTGCGTTCTACAACAGTTTTTTCCAGTAAATCGTTTTGTGCCTTTAATCGTTTAGTATTATACTTTACTATTTCTCTGATAAACAAAATACTAAAAAGTATGTAACATATATACGCTATAAGTGTCCTATACCAAGGCGTTTCAATAGTAAATTTAAAACTTGCATAGTTACTAATGGTTCCATTTGCATTTTTTGCAACCAAGTATAATGTATAATCCCCTTCATTTAAATTTGTAAATTCTCTCATGTTAGAATTTGTCCACTGCGTTGTATCTGAATCAAAATTTTCTAAGAAAGATTTGTAGTACAACTCACCTCTGTCGGTAAAATAGGTTGCAGCAAATTCAAAGGTAATTGCATTTTTACTATACGGTATTTTGTATTCTATTGTTTGAGTCTCATTTGCAACTAAACTATTAATTAATTTAGTGTGGTGTACTCCCAAAAATATTGTTGAATCTCCGATTAATTTTACTTTACTTACAAATGATTTAAAATTTGTATTATGATATTTTACTGACGAATTATACATATATAAACCATCATTGGCAGAAATCCAAGTTAATGAATCATTTTCAAAATAAAAATTATCAACTTGTTGGTTATCAATTTTACTAAAATTTTCATTCTTTAAAACATATTTGCCATTTGAGCTGAGATAAGAAATAACAAGTTTTTTCTTACTAAATTCATCCACATAAAACATCCATATCTGCTTTTTATTGTCTGTTTTAAGTTGATAAATATCTGTTTTATTTGAAAATTGTATTTGGTTAATTAATCGAGAAGCAATACATGTGTCCTTATTATTTATTCTATCATACTTGTAAAATCCATTGCTACTAGTTGCGAAATAGATTTCCTTATTCAGATTAAACAACAAAAATTTGGATTCTAAACTAATGCCAGAAGTATTTATTTTATGAAGAGCAACTTCAGTCGATTCAGTATTTGTAGTATATACACCACTCCCTTCGGAGCCTACAAATAATTTATTATCCTTGGATATCATTGAAACTACCTTACCTTCAATATTGTCAAATTGAAGTGTGTTTTCAAATCCATTCTTTTTCAATTCAAATTTTGAGAGTAAATCAATTCCACCAGCATAAAAACAATTTTGCTGTTCATTGAGTTGGTACAAAATAGTGAATTCCCGACTATCAATTAAAATAGGTTCTTGCCCATAAAGTTCATATAAGCCAGATTTCATTGATATGATAAGTTTTTGTTTGTTATCTTTTGATTTGACTATCAAAAAATAATAGCACGCATCACTGACCATTATTTGCGTAAAGGGTTCTTTATTTTTCGAATCCAGCTCAATAAAAAACAAACCTTGAGTGGTGCCAACGTAAAGTCTATTTTTAAATTTTATAGCAGCATTCACATTTCCTTCAAGACCCGAAGTTTCATCAAATTTTGTAAATGGAGAAAAGTATTCAATCATGGCTATGCCCTTTTCGAGTGCAGCCCACAAATTATTATTTTTATCCTCATACAAATAATGCACCTTGTTTACTTTGAGGCCGCTCTCATCGTTAATCGTACTAACTAAATTTCCGTTTGTATCTATAATAAAAATACCTTTTTTTAGTGACCCTAAAGCAATTAAACCATTATGCAATAATAAACTCGAATAAATATCTGCATCTAATAGTTCCTTTTGAGCACTTCCTATAATCTCTGTAAATTTATTTTGTGAATAATTAAAAAGACTACCATTGCGAGTAGCAATAAAGATTCCATTTGGAGTATGAATGAAGGCATCAATTTTTTGGTCTTTAAATATCGCACTGCCCTTAACAAAAGCAAGATTATTATTTTCTTCTGTTAAAATACCAACTCCATTTTCACGCACATAAAACTTTTTATTAGTAACAAAAAATTTATGAAAAGTATTGTCAGCACTTGGTTGGTAAAAGTGAATTAGTTTGTTGTTTTCAAATTTGTAAATACCAATTGCTGAGCAGTAGTAAACTGTTTTCTCAATCACAAAAGTTGCCCAAACATCTGTAAAACCTCTTAAACTTTCTGGTAATTTATCAAGTAATGATTTATAAACAAATTCGCCTCTTAAATTAGGTTCTAAATATCCAAAGTCGCCAATTGAACCAACATATATTGTTCCTTTATTATCTTTTGCTAATGACCTTACTGTAAGCTTTGGTATTTCAATTGCTTGCCAATCATTACCATTGAAATGAAGCAATGTAGTTTGATTACCAAAATACATTACTCCTCTATCATCTTGTATTATACTCCAATTTTGATTGTGAAAATTATTATAGTTTTTGGGAGAATAATTATGGATAAAGTTCAATCCTAACCTTTTTAATCCTTGACTATAAGACGTAAGATTAAAAATAGTAAATGCTACTATGAAAAGGTATATTATATGTTTGCTAAATTTCAAGTTTAAATAAGAGGCTGAAATAAAAGTATTCGTAGTTAATTGTTGTGAATGAATGTTGAGTTAAATATTAAAATTTATTTATGAGAACTGTTTAATGAATTCTTTTGGTGTTAGCACTTTTATTTTGGAATGTTTGTAATCTTTATTGTTGCGTGTAATAATAAAATCAATATTTGAATGTATTGCAGTTTCATGTTGAACAGCATCTTCAAAGTCGTCAAAATTATTGTTTGTAGCTTGAATCAATATTTTTTTATTTACATCTGAAATTTGAAATGATTGAAGAATATTTTTTACTTCAACTAATGCTTTTCCCTTAGCTATTTGTTTTCTTATCACATAATATATGTCAGTAACTCCTGAAGCTACTATGTAAATATTGTAATTATTTTTCTGTGCAAGCGCTATTATACCAGAAGAATATTCATAAAAAGGTTGACTAATAAGTAGTACATCTAAAATAATGTTAGTGTCAATTTGTAAGTTCATTATCTATTTATGCTTACTCATTATTCTTTCTTGTTTATAGTCAATAGCGGGCTTTATGCCATTTAGCTGTTTTTGTATTGAAAGCAAAACGTCTAAAGGTTTTTTCTTACCATCATTTTTTTCGTTGGCATTACCATTTTTCTTTTTCACTTCTGAATATGCAATACCCAATGAATTTAATATTGCCAACAAATATTTTTCCTGCTGCTTCCCTTTGGTTTTAATTGTTATTTCCATTGTTTATTGAATAAGATTTAGATTTAAAATGTTTTTATTACAAATATAGTTTAGTTGTTTAGTAATCAAAAAAAACAACCCATGCTTTTGTAATCACAATAACATGGGTTGCTTCTAATCTATTACATTCAAATTACTCCACCACCAATTTCTTAACGGTATTACCCACTCTTACAAAGTAAACTCCTTTGCTTAAATGTTCGGTGTTGATAGTTAGTAGATTGTCGTTTGTAGAGGGTAGACAGTTGATAGGTTGTTCTTTACCCAATATATCAGTTATTTTAATTTTAGAACTTAGTCTCGGCTGAGCCGAGATGAACCTAGAACTTTCTGCGCAATTGGAGCAGAATGAAATCGTTACAACATCCTTTGCTGGGTTAGGATATAAATTAAATTCAACTGATTGAGAAAAATCATACATTCCAACAGTTAATGGGCTTGGTAATAGTGTGCGGTTGGTATTTCCGTTTGAGGTACACCTTACCCTTGCTTGCATGCTTTTCGTTGAAATACATGGTAGAGCAACAATTTCAATTATGTAATCAACATTAATATCAGTAAGGGTTACATCGGTATAGGTATTTGTTGTACTTCTAACTGAATCGATTGTTGTCCAAACGTTTTGAAACTTTCTGTTGATGCGATAGTAGTATGGATAGGTTATTCCACGCGCATGAGTCCAACTTAAGTTACGGTGTAAACCTACACCAGGTGTAACTTGCAAGTGCATTGTTTTGTAATCGCTACTTGGTAGTGTTAAGTTACCGCATGAATCTTTGATGGCAATTTTGTATTTATCTGATTCTTCATCAGCATTACTATTAGCGTAAACAAATTCACTTAATTGAGAATAAGGTTGTGCACCTACTCTTTTATAAACGTAGTCAATGTTGGATTCTTTAAAAACTATAAACGAATCTACTTCTGCTGCCGTATAACTGGTCTTATCCCACACAACCAAACTATTGTTCAATGCAGTATCAACTGTTACCATACACACTTCTGGAGGTATTACCATAGAGTTGTTGATGATGGTTGGATTAGAGGTAGCATTACAACCTGCGGCATTTTGACCAGTCACGTTAAATATTCCTGAATTGTTTACAGTAATGGTTTGGGTTGTTGCACCAGTATTCCAACGATAAGAACTAAATCCTGCACTTGCCGTGAGCGTTACACCATTTGAACCACATACTTGTAATGTACCCGTTTGTGAAACTGTAGGAGGAGCAGGTGCCACACTATTAAATGTTATTGATACAGAATTAGATGTTACTGGACAACCACCATTTTCATAAACAGTTAAAGAATATACGCCTGAAAGGCGTGCCTTAATAGTATCGTTTGTTTCGCCTCCAAGTGGTGCTCCATTCAAATTCCATTGGTAAGTTGGGCTTATAGCATTGGTAGAGCCAATTGCTAACACTGAACCTCCTATGCAACCTGTAACTGTTGTATTAGGTGTAATACTAACTGTTTGCGTACAATTGTAAGAACCTGTACCACCACTGCAAGTGATATAGTTATTAATGCGTAAGGTATCTGAACAACCGTTTAAAACTGTTGTATCTTGCGCAACTAAAGCTACGCTAAATACACCATTTGCAGGGTAATAATGATTTGTATTTAATCCTATTTTGTTAGTACCATCGCCAAAAAACCACCTGTAACGTAGGTTGGTATTAGTTGTTGAACTGTTTGTAAAGTTTACCAAAAATGGAGATGTTGGTGTTGTATTATCAGCCGAAAAAGTCAAGCCATAATTACCAAAGTTTATTTGTGCTGTAATGGTATTAGAAGTTGCAAAAGGTGCATTGATACAATCTTCATTGCTATACATCAATGCCGAAACAACATCATTATCGCGCAAGCTACTAACAATGTAATTGGGGTTGTTTGTAATTTCAACATTGGCACCATTTATACGCCATTGATAAATTGGATAGGTGCCACCAAAAGTAGGAGTAGCAGTAAAGTTTACAGGTGCACCCGCACATATAGCTCCCGTTGCATTTACTATACTTACAGTGGGCGTAATGGTTGGGTTTACTGTAACAACTATTGCACCCGATGTAGCACTACAACCTAAAGCATTACTTGTAGTTACTGAGTAGCTACCCGAAGTTGTAGCGACATAGGTTTGAAAAGTTGCTGTTGGTATTATTGTATTTCCATTTTTCCATTGATACAATAATCCAGAACCGCTGTTGGCAGTTAGTGTTACACTGCTACCTTGGCAAAAAACAGTAGAGCCGCCATTAGTAGTTGCAGTAGCCGCAGGCAGTTGGTTTACTATTACATAGGTAATTGCAGAAGTAGCATTGCATGTACCTGCTGTAACAGTTACAGTATAATTTCCTGAGCTGTTTGTAGTGTATGATGAACCTGTAGCACCACTAATTGGGATGCCACCGTTTTTCCAAACATAAGTATAGCCAGTTCCTGTTTGCGCTTGCAAGGTGGTATTGGCGCCAACACAAAACTGCACCGTGTCGTTGCCTTGAATAAATGCATTAGGTGCTGGGTTAGTTGTAATATTTATAGTATTTGATAATGCACTGCAACCAGCAGCGTTTGTTACAACAACTGTATAGGCTCCTGCGGTAGTTGCATAATAAGTTGAACTACCTATTCCAACATTTACGGAATTTTTTCTCCATTGGTACGTTAAGCCTGTGCCAGCGTTTGCGCTAATTGGCGTACTATCATTGCTGCACATGGTTGTTAAAGATGAAGTAATGCTTGCAGTTGGGTTACTACTTTGGGTAATATTTACTGCTTGAGACTCTGCAGAGCAGCCTGAAGGCGTTGTAACAACTACTGTATATGCACCTGTTTGAGAAGCATTATAAATAGCATTTGTTGCACTACTTATACTTACAGCATCCTTTTTCCATACATAAGTATAGCCAGTGCCAATGGGTGCATTCAAGGTTACACTTCCTGTACCACATATTGCAGTATTTCCGGTGTAAGTAATTACAACATTTGGAAGTGAATTACATACCGAAAAATCTTTAATCATGGTTTGAGACCATTTCCCATTTGAATTTAATGTTCTGATGTATGCTTTTGCAGCACCTTCGGGCAAACCAGTTACTGGAATGTTAAAAGTAATTTCATCATCAACAAAAGGTGTACTAACATTTACCCGTGTAGCTAAGCCAAATCCAGGATCAACATTTACAGCATATTCGTAAGCAATAATTTGAGGGTTTTGGTCTTCTACTTTTTCAAAAGTTCTGGTATAGGTTTGGCTCCAGCGTCCTAAGGAATCTAGCATTCTAAAAATTAGCAAGTGGTTACCATTCGGAAGACTATTAGTAGGAATATTTAAATTGGTAGTTACATTTTGACCAGCACCACCAATAATAGGGAAAGAAGTACCAAAACCAAAGCCGAAATCTTCATCAATATAATATTCACCACGTGATATTTTTATAGGTTGATAAGAGGGAAAAACTTCAATTTGTCTTTGATAGGTATGGCTCCATTGGCCACTATCATTCAATGTTCTGAAGTAAAAATTATGATAACCAATAGTTAAACCAACAGTGCTTGCTGTAAAATTAAAATTGTTTACCATCGCGGCATCAGGTGCAATATCTATAGGCGTGGCAAAACCAAAACCTGGGTCTTCATCAAAAAAGTACTCTAAGCGAGTAATCTTTTGGGCATTTACATGTGCAATAGCAAGTGTAAATAGGATTAAATAAATTAACCTTTTCATATTTGTATGTTGGGTTAATTACTTAACTGCTTTTGTAGAAATTGTGATATTTAAACCGCTTTGGTTGGCAACCCCATTTGTATTTACTTTGTAAATAACCGGAATCGGACCAATACCTGATTTAGTATAAGGATATGCACCACCATAAACCCCACGCTCTGTGCCATCGGCACCTAAATTGCTTGGTGTTGCTGTTCCAACTCTGTAGGCAGGTCTTAATTGATAATCGCTATCATCAGTATTTGTGGCAGTATTTACAAATACGGTATTAATTTGTTGACTTTCTGTGATGACTAAATTGCTAGTAATATATCCAGCAGGAAATTGAGCTGCTGTTGGTGCAATGTTATTTGTAAAAGCACTTAATGCACAGCTAATAGCAGCGGTTTGTGCAGCTTGGCGGATGATGTTGTTTTTAAACTCGTTGCAGGTGAAAGTTAAAGATTGGGTGGAATTGAAAACATTGTTGTTCACGATGTTGTAACTATAGTTATTTAGTCTTCCTAAAATGATATTATTTTGAATTCTTGCATTGTTATTTAAAGAAATTGCTTCTCCTGATCCAAGAGAAAATAAGTCAGAACCATATATCCATGAAGAAAGAATTTCTAAATTATTAAAAGTTGCAACTCCACCACCACCAATGCTGTATAAAATTAGATTAAAGTTACACCTGAAAATAGAAAAATTATTAAAAACTAGATTATGTGTTGGAACAACAATACTATTAAATCCTAGTCCAATTAGCTTAATAAAACTGCTGCTTATGGAAATGTTATTAATTAATGGCCTTAAATTATTCCAAGAAGTTGAATCATTTTGGTCAAGAAAATAACCTGCTCCAATTACAGTTAATTGCTTACTGATGCTTATATCTCCATAACTAACAGTTGATCCTTCCATATATATAGTATCTCCACTACTCGCAGGAATTAATGAACTACTCATTACCGCAGCCATACTTGCAAAAACTGGTTTGCTTACATTACCACCTAAATTTTCGCCATAGGTGCCTGTGGCGTTGTTGTTTACACGCCAAATTTCTGCATTGGCACTGTTTGTAAAAATTGTTGCAGCAATAATGCTGAGGGTTAGGGTAATTTTTTTCATGTTGTTTTATTTTTTAATTGTTTGAATGAGAAGATGAAGCTGGTTTATGTTGTTTAATTTATTTTTTAATGTAGTTTAATATTTGTTTCATATGTCTAATAGATAATTGTTGGCATTATGTATTGCAATTACAATGATTTTTATTTGGCACGAAGCTTTTCAAATTGCCGCCTTTACAAAAAGCAAATTTTACTTTTTCTCCAATTCTTTTTGTAATTTCTCTAATTGCTGTGCAATGCTTTTAGCGTATTGAGTATCATCAACAAACTCTTTCTTTTCATTACTAAACATTACTCTACCAATAGGTTTTTTAAGTACCGAAACATCAATGCCCTTAAGCTCTTTAAACAAATTAATAGCTATCGGATAAAAATAATTTTTTGCAGCTTCAGTATTCATTCCCATGGTAGATACTTCAATGGATTTACTTACATAACCTTTACATTCAAATTTAAAAGTATAAACCTTGTTTGCATCAAGTTGTAAATTGGTTGCTTTGTCGGATGGTACTTCTATTACCAAGGTATCTTTGTTATTCAAAACAGATTGAACAATTAATACGTTTGCAAGTGGCTTGCTATTTTCATATACCTTAACACTAAGGTCGAGTTTTGCATTTTTAGTTTGTGCAAATGCTACAATACTGTTGAAGAATGCAATAATAAGTACGATGTTTTTTGTAATCTTTTTCATTTTTAATTTATTTAATTATTTATAATTTATTTTTTGTTCGTCACTGCGAGGAACGAAGCAGTCTCATATGATTTGCGCATACATTCTGAGATTACTCCGCCCTTTTGAGTTTGCTTTGCTACGCTCGCAATATCGTAAATTGTTGTTCGTCACTGCGAGGAACGAAGCAGTCTCTTTGAGTT
>JBEIDK010000016.1:0-41826 GCA_040383485.1 Flavobacteriales bacterium | reverse complement strand
TAATACAGAAGGCTTCCCATCTTTTGTTTGACATTCTATTTTTGTTAATGGAGCAGTTAAATATTCTGTAATAAAAAATCCTGGGCCTTGTACTCTAACTATTTTCAAATTTGTTGAATCTATATTTTCAAATTGTCTTTTATATGATTCAATTGGAATAATATAGGTTGTACATGAAGAGACTATTAGAGATAATAATACTATTATAATAAAAGTGTTACAATTTTTCAAACTACTAAACATAATAATATATTGATTGAAGTAAATTCTGGCTTAAAACAATTCATTTTATTTTCTGATAATAAATTTACTCGTTTTTGTATTTTCATTTAATCCAGATAGTTTAATGTAATACATTCCATTAGATAAATTGGAAACATTAAAACTAACAGTTTTCTCATTAAATATATTTTTAACTAATACATTATTACCAATCGCATCCATAATAGTAATCATGTTGTATTTTTCTGTCCCTAATTGAATGCTAACATTGTTTTGAGCAGGATTGGGATAAATTACATTCTCATAAAATTGACTTATTTCATTCACACTTACTGTACTATCGCCAAAAACCTTTACGGATAAATCATCGAAATAAAATCCATCGTAAGTGGTACCTTGGTCTGACGCTAGTTTAAATTTAATTAAAATACTTTGACCAATAAATTCATCTAAACTCATCTTTTCTTGTACCCAAGTATTTTGAAATCCATCGTAAATAGGTTTATTAAAATCCTGCAAAGCATTACCGTTTTTTGTATATAATCCACAAAGAGGTTTCCATGTTAAACCGCTATCTGCTGATGCAGAAACCTGAGTATAATCAAATCCTATTTCTAGGTTCCAACGTGCCCAAAAATTTAATGTTGCTGATGTTGCATTTTGTAAATTGATTGTTTGGCTTGTAATAATTTCTGAACTAAATTCATCAGGATAATTTCCAATAGGAGAGTCAGTTATTGATGAAGGTGCACTATAAAAGATGGTGCTTGAATTTCCCCAAGTTGAATTACTATTCCAATTTGTAATTCCATTGCAATTATCAAAGAATATATTACCACCAATTCCAAAGACTTTTGTGATGGTATCGCGATATGTGTGTATTCCATTATTTGTATTTATAACGAAAGAAAATACATCACCATCTTGAATACTATTTGATAAATTAACTTGAATTGAATCTAAATGCAAATCAAATAAATTAAGTTGCGCATAATTTAATGTACTACCTATACTGGTAACATTTTGTAGTGGTGTTAAACTTACTGCATAACTAGCTGTAATATCATAACCTAAACGCTCAACTGATAATTTTTGATAATATGAAAGGCTAGAAATATTATATGGACTTTTATCTTTTACCTGTGCAAAAGATGTAATCAATTTTGCACCCATTAAATTCATACTTGTTGCATTCTGACACATACCAATAATTTGCGTTGCTGGAGGCCAAAAACCACTTGGGCTAACGTTGGCACCAACTTCGGGCGTCATACTAAAAATTTTAGGTTTTGTGGTTTGCTCTCCATACATCCAGTCATCACTATCGCCATTGGTGAAATATCCAACAGTCTCTAATCCTGTACCTGTTAAATATCCGTTTTCTCTTACCATTTCGGCTGAATATCGTCTGAAAATATTGGAATCAGGAGGCAGTGAATCTGTATTGTGTCCCCATGGATGAATTAAATAGTTGCCAAAAGAATGGGCATTAACCGCAATAGTAAAGTTATTGGTTTCGCACATAAATTTCATCATTCTATTTTCCGGTTCAGAGAATGGTGCTGTTCCTCTATAAGAATCGCTATTGCTATTTGCAGAAGAACCAGTTCCTACCCACATATATCCATAATTTCTGTTAGGGTCTACACCAAAAGTGCCATTGCCATTGTTTCGTCTATTTTTACGCCACATACCTCCGCCATTAGGAGTTAAGGTTTCATTGTGTATATAACCATCAGGATTAACACAAGGAATAAAAAACATTTCGGTATTATCGACTAAATATTTTATGTCTGGATTTGTAGCATAATTCTCGAGTAAGTACCACATGTAATAAATTACTTCTGACATTGAGGTTGGTTCACGAGCATGATGAATAGCATCATATAAAATTTTAGGTTCAGGCTCACTAGCATTTGGATTATCAGAAATTTTCAACCAAAATACATCTCTTCCTTGTATAGTATGCATCGTATCAATAGGGCTTCTGGCTTTAATTAAATTAGGATATTTTGATGCCATGCTATCTAAATTATCAAGCATTTCCTGGTATCTGAAAAATCCAGCATAAGTACCTAAGTCAAAATTTTGAGGAACAGGGTAATTATTAAAGTTATTGCAATCAATAGAGCTTATAAATGACTTTTTAATAGACTTAATATCAATTCCATCATTTTGATGTTGGTAATAGAAAACTAAATCATCAATTAAAATATCAAATTTTAAGTTTGAACTTTTTATAATATTCAATTCTTCAGAAGATATTTCTGCAATAATATATTTGTTGGATTTTCTAATACCATGGTCAATAGAAAGTCCTTGATTTACTAATTCTTGAAATTGTTTATCAGTAGCAAAAATTTTAACTCTTTTGTAATTCATCTCCTGAGCTAAACTCAAATTAGATAGGAATATAAGAAAGGCGAATTGTATTAATAATGTTTTCATTTTCACAATTTTCATTTAATTTTTAGCGAATCTATAATTATTTGAGAAGATTTAATAACCTTGTTTTATAATTATAATAATATTCTATTTCAAAGTGAAATTAAATTGCCAGATTAAACTTCTATACATTATAATTATTGCATCCTTGATAAGTTCATGCGCATTATTTAGGCATGGCAATAAAGCAAATACAAAAAGTAACGAAAGGGTTAATTTAGTTATAAAAACTGCCTTAAGTTATAAGGGAACGAAGTATAAATTAGGAGGGATAGATAAATCAGGAATTGATTGCAGTGCATTGGTAAAAATCAGCTTCGAAAAAATTGATGTATCATTACCAAGAAGGAGCATTGAGCAAAGTAAATGTGGCAAAGAAGTATCACTTCAAAAATGTAAAGTAGGAGATTTAGTCTTTTTTAGATTCGATGTAAACACCAAAAATGAAATAGACCATGTAGGTATAATTAGTAACATTGATGATGTTAATGCCATTAAATTTATACATGCCAGCACTAAACTTGGAGTTTTAGAAGATGACTTATCAAAGCCTCATAATAAAAAAGTATTTGTAAAGTGCATGAGAATACTTTAAACAATTCTAATGTTTTAAATTAATTATGGCAACAAACCTTTTGCTAAAAAAGCGCTTGCATCACCACCATTTCTAATAATCTCTCTAACCACTGTTGAACTTATAGCGCAAAATTCTGGATCAGTAACTAGGAAAACACTTTCTACTTTAGGCAGCATAGCATGGTTCATTTGTGCAATATTACATTCAAAGTCAAAGTCGGCTGCATTTCTTAAACCTCTAATGATATAGTTAGCATTTACCTTTTTGCAAAAATCAATTGTAAGTCCGGTGTAAGATTTTACGCTTATCCTTTTTTCACCTGCAAAAATAGTTTCGATATATTTTATTCTATTTTCAAGGCTAAAATAATATTGTTTGTTACTATTAATTCCAATACCAATAATAATTTCAGTAAATAAAGGCAGAGCCTTATATATAACCGATTCATGGCCTTTGGTAAAAGGATCAAAAGACCCTGGAAAAATAGCGATGTGAGACATAATTTATCCTAAAAAAGATAAATGTAGAATAATTATTTATAACCAAGAGGGCAAGCTTTAATAATTATTAGGTACAACAGTTTTCAAGATATGTTAAGTGTCATTAATACAATTAAAAAAAAATACTTTCTTTGTGGCACAGGTAACAAAATGGAAAAAATAATTTTAGAAGGTAGCGAAGAAAAACCAAATATTATTTTAGATAAAGAATCAGGTATTTTTAAAATATATGGGCGTTCAATACCCCACAATCCAGAAAAGGTGTATGCTCCTATTTTAGCTTGGTTCGAAGAGTATTTGAAAGATGAAAATGATGAAACCATTGTGAAATTTGAACTTGATTATTTCAATACCTCAACTCAAAAGTATATGGCCGATTTGTTTAAACTTATGAATACCAAAAGAGATAAAAATAAAAACCTAAAGGTTCAATGGCGGTTTGCGAAGGATGATGAAGATATGCGTTTGATTGGAGAACAATTTCAATATTTTGTTGATTTTAAATTTGACTTTGTTACAATTTAAACACCCCATTCATCTTCAATATTGTTCAAACTTCTTGAAACTCTATAGACTTTTATTTCTCTCGGCACTATTAATTATCCTACCATTAAATAAACTTTTTTCTCATGATTTAGATACCATGAAACTGGTATCATTCAATAACTGTTTGAAGGAAAAATTATCATTAGATAGTTCACTTGATAATTTCCATAATCAAATTCCTTTTCAACAAGAATTTGGTTTCGCAAGTTCAGGAACTATAGTTCTTCCTCAAAGAAAATTAATCTTTGATCCTTTGGACTATTCAGGATTTAGGTTAATGGACAATGTTTATCAGTTATTTGAATTCGAACCTAAAAGTACATTGTTTTATAGTGCTGCAAAACCACTTACTGATATGGGTTTTGGTGTAGGCTCTAAAAAAGAATCATATTTTTCATTTTTACACACACAGAATTTTGGGAAGTATTTAAATTTCACCTCTTCATTGCGCACTTCAAGAACTGAAGCTTTTTATAATAATCAAATCCCACATCATATAAACTTTAACTTTAACTTTAACTACCATTCAAAAAACAAAAAGTATTTGGTTATTTTAAATACAACTATTAATACTATTTTTCATAAAGAGAATGGAGGTGTTCTATATTCTAATTTATTTGATATAAGAGGTGAACGACTGAATCCACAAATTGTTGAAACCAATTTAAATAAAGCACTTTTCAAAAAGAATAGCAGTAACATCTGTTTAAAACAATTCTATAATTTTAGTCCAATCCAAGATACTAATGCCACAGATTTTACTTTAAATCAATTTGGTAAAAAACATTTGTTTCATAGCCTTGAATTTTCAGAAAACAGAATGCGCTTTATAGATTCACTGGAAAATTTTCAATTGAATAATATTAATTTTGACACCTCAAAAATTAAGCAATTCTTGTACCATCAGAATATTGATAATACAATAGGATTTGAACAACTCATTTCTAGAGAAAGTAAAACTAAGACAGGTTATGAAATAGGTATAAAACACAGTTATAATTATGTTTCTCAACCTGCGCTTAGAAGCAATTTTAATAATGTTTGGATGTTTGCTAATTTTAGTACAGACATTAATTTAAACTACCATTTTAGTGCTTACTTTAACCAATCTATTGCAGGTTTTAACAAAGGTGATTATAATTTCAATACAAGCATCAATAACACTAAATTAATGCTTAATCAGGTATTTAAAATTGGTTTAAAGTTTACGAATCAATTATCGGAGGCAACATTCATACAAAAAAACTATTTTAATGATTTATTTAAATGGAAGAATGACTTAAAAAAAATTTCCATTACCCAGTTAGAAATATTTGCTAATGGTGAAAAAACATCATTCAATGCATCATTTAATCAAATTAGCAACTTTGTTTATTTTGATACCATAGCTAAACCTATGCAAAGTGTTAACGCTGCCCAACTTATAAAAGCTGAAATTTCTCACCCCTTAAAACTAAATAAATTACACATCAATTCAAGAATTCTTTATCAAAAAAACTTAGCTAATTTTGACTTATTAAGACTTCCAGAATTTTCAATTTCAGAACAAATATATTTTGAGGGATTCTTATTCAAACATGCATTATTTAGTCAAGCAGGGTTAGAGTTAAATTACTCATCAAATTATTATGGCAATTCTTATATGCCTTTGCTTAACCAATTTTATTTGCAAGACAAATTGTTGGTTGGTGGCTATCCTCAAGTAGATGTTTTTTTTAATTTTAAAATTCAACAAGTAAGAGTGTTTTTTAAAATAAGCAACGTTAATAATGGCTTATACCCATTAAACATTTATTATCAAACCCCAAATTATCCAATGTACAATCGTATGTTTAGGCTTGGTGTTATTTGGAGATTTTGGGATTAATCATTGCCTTTTTATATAAACGCTCAATTACTTTCCACAAGAGCAAGCCGCAGAAAAATGAAAGACAATATTTGGGAATAATGATTTAATTCTATTTTGCTCTTGGCGGTCAAACATATTCTCTCTTAAGTCAATCACCTTTAAAAAAGCTAACTTATTAATTGATTCTGGAATGCTTGACATTTCGTTATTCCAAACATCAATTTTCTCGAGCAAAATAGCACCAGAAATTTGTTCGGGCAAAAAGGCCAGATGGTTTCTATTTGCAATAAGCTTCTTAAGTTTAAGTAAACGACCTATATTTACTGGCAAGGTGTATAGCTTGTTTCTTGAGATGTCTAGCATTTCTAAATTAATTAACTCATCTATCTCAGATGGCAAAACATCTATTTTGTTTCTTGATAAATTTAATGATTTTAAATTTTTAAATTTTAAAATATCAATCGGAAATGTCTTTAGCTTTTGGCTGTGCAAATCTAAATGCTCCACTAGTAATGGAGTTTGAAGAGCTTCATGAAGTGATTTAAAAACCTTTACATTCTTTTGTTGCGAAAAACTGAATGTGGTTGAAATCAATAATAAATAAAAAATAGAAAGTATAGTCCTCAAATAGATTAAGATAAACAATAGTTATCAAAGAAACATACTAAAATTAATAATCCAATTTTAAGAACATATTGTTAATGAGTTTTTCATAAAATTACTTAGATTGAAATATAATTTTAGGAGAAAGTATAAGAGGTAAATAAAATGTTATTCTAGGGGTACACTAAGGCATTTATTTCTTTAGTTTAGGTTCAAAATTTCAAAATAAGAAAATAATATGTACTTTTATCGACTTAAAGTTATAATCTTTCGATATACATCAAGTTGTAATTGACTAAATTACTTTAATATTGTTCGCGCATTAATATAATTTAACATTGCACTTTAGCTCCATACATATCATATCAATTGTTACTGCAAATGCTCAACGCATGCAAGTAATAACCAATCATTTCGCAAAGATTAATTTATCCATTCAATTAATTGGTCTGCTTAGCTTCTTGATAGCTACCATTTCATTAACCTATTGGCTTTTTGCCAAATACCTCATTAACATAGAAAAAACATATATAAAAGGACATTCAATTGGTGTTAATAGCATTGAAGAAACTAGAATTTACTTTTTAATTTTAGCGATTATATTTCCTTTCACTGAGATTTTTATTGAATATTTCAAGGTCAGGAAAGAAAGTGACATGTTCGCTAATATTATCTTAGGCTTAATTTCATTAGCGATTTATTTCTTTACCAGAAAAGATTCAGTAATTAGAAAATATACATATAAAATTTTCGTTTCATTTTATTTAATTTTTAGTGGATACATCATTTATAAATCTATTTTTCTACCATTCGAGTTTATTACGTTTAGTGAATTTTACATTGCTATATTTTTTTCATATGGCGTACTAAAATCAATTCATCATTTTTACCTCTTCAATGCTATAGTATTTATAATTTTTTCATCCCTTTTTTTTACTAGCTTATTACCAGTAAATCTTATTTTAATTTATCTTAATGGTATTCTAATTATATCAACCTTGTCTTATATAAGAAATCTTGCCATTTTAAAAAGTCAAGAAAAGCTTATATTTTCTGATAAGATTGTAAACTCTGGTGACTCTCTCATTATTGCTACCAATCGCTTAGGCTATTTAGAGTTTTGTAGTGAAAATGTCTTAAAAATTTTAGGTTACAATTCAGAAGAGGTATTAGGCAACAATTTTTGGGAACTTACCGAAGACAAAGACTATGAAAAAATTGATTATTCAATTAAATATATTGAAGAACAAAGTTATATTAGAAAACTAAAATGTAAGAATGGAGACTATAAATTTATACAATGGACAGATAAAAAACATTCAGATGATTTATATGTTGGTATTGGCTTAGACGTTTCTGAATTGGTAAACGTAAAGGAACAATATAAAAATCTAGTTCAAAGTGCCACTGATATTATTTATGAAGCGGATAAATACGGTAACTTCATATTTTTCAATAATGTTCTAACCGAAATTACAGGTTATGAAATCAATGACCTAATAGGCAAGCATTTTACTAGTGTAATTGCAGAGGATTATCGTATGAATATTTCTCAATATTATCTTGAGTTTATTGATAGTAAAACAAATTATGAGGCCATTGAGTTTCCTATTATTGCTAAAAACAATTCATTAATTTGGGTTTCTCAAACTGTAAATGTATTGAGAAATGAAGATGGTAAAATAATTAAGTATGCTGCAATAGTGCGCGATATTAGCGCTGCCAAAAATCTTGAATTTAAGAATAGTATAAAAAATGAAAAAAGGTTTCGATTTAATCAAATTACTACCTACCTAACTGCAAATCCTGAATCGTTAAATATCGCTTTTACAGATAAATTAAAACATATTCTATCAACATCGGCAATAAATTTAAATATAGATAGGATTGGCGTTTGGAATTATTTTGACAATAAAATCATCAACCTAAAATCTTATGTTAGTAGTACAGAAGAATTTATTGAAGGTGATATTTTATATCAAGCAGATGTTCCTGAATACTTTGCAGAAATAACTAAAGGTATTATAATTAATGCTCCTGACATAGCATTGAATGACGCTACAAAGGATTTGTTACTTGATAAGAATAATGATATAAAATCAGTGTTAGATGTTCCCATATTTATAAATGCAAATTTATCAGGTGTTCTTAGTTGTGAGATGACTAAAGATTATAAAACTTGGGACAATGAGGACTTAAATTTTGTTCGTTCAATAGCTGATATTATTGCCGTTGCTCAAGAAACAGAAAGACGATTAAATGCAGAAAAAGCAATTTTTGAAAGCGAGAGTAATTTTAGATTAATCAATGAAACAATTAGCGATGTGTTTTGGCTGTATGATTTAGTAGATGAGAAAATTATTTATATCAGTCCTTCTTCAAAGAATATCTTAGGAATTGATCCTTCAGAATTTTATGATTCAAACATTTACTGGCAAAATTATATTCTTGATGAAGATAAAACACATATTTCAGAAGCCCATAAGCTCATAGAAAAAGAAGGATATTACGATATTGAATATAGAGTAAATGTAAATGGAGAAGTAAAATGGATACATGAAAAGTCATATGGAATTAAGAATGAAAATAATGTATATGTAAAAAGTTCTGGAATCTGCGCAGATATTACTGAGCAAAAAAATAAAGAAATTGAACTTAAACTTCTTTCTATTGTAGCTGAAAAAACAAGCAATGGCATTTTAATTTCAGATAAAGACGGGAAAGCCATTTGGGCCAACCAAAGCTATCAAGACATCCTAGAAATTTCATTAGATAAATTAATCGGTAATAGACCAAGAGATTTGTTCAATAAAGAAGACACCTTATTTTTAGAGACGATTGAAAAACAAAATGGCACCATCTTTACAAGTGAATTCAAGGTTGCCACCTCAATGAATAATATAAAATGGTTAGAGGTTAAGAATACACCAGTTTATGATAATGAAGGAAATGTTGTTCAACAAATTGAAGTTGTAACTGACATTAGTGAAAAAATAAAAGCACAACAAACATTATTAAAATATTCAAATGAATTAGAGTATAAGGTTGAATTGCAGAAAAAAATAATTAATTCACAATCTTATGAAGAGTTAGCAATTGAAACATTAGCATTAATTAAACAGCAGACAAATGGCTGCTGCAAAATAGCATTACTGAGTGTTAATCCTAAAAATACTGTATTAAGTGGTCATTACCTTATTAACAACGAACTTACAAAAGTTAAGTTCAATACCCATGAAACTAAAAGTTTTGAAACCATAAAAAATGGCAATATCTATATTGAGAAAAATCTAAATAATATTTCCGAAAAATCAGTTTCAGATCTTAATGATTTAAAGGATGGAGTAGTTTCCTACATAATATTACCGATTCTGAGTAATTCAAAATTAATGGGTAGCCTTAATATATATCTCAATTCTGTTTTCTTATTATCAGAAAGTGAAATTAATAATTTACAGAGCTTTGCGGTATTGTTATCTGCTGCATTGCAGCAAATTGCATTGCAAAATGAAATAAAAACTAAAAATACTGATACAACCGACAGCTTAAACTACGCCAAAAACATACAAAACACCATTCTTCCTCAGCTCAGTGAAATGAATGGTACCTTTAAAGATGTTTCTATGTATTATAAACCTAAAGATATTGTGAGTGGTGACTTTTATTGGGCTCGAGAATTTGATGGAATTTCATATTTTGCAGTAGCAGACTGCACCGGTCATGGAGTTCCGGGAGCATTTCTAACACTTATTGGAAGCAGAATATTGGAGCAAATAATTGAAACTGAAAAGCTAGTTGATCCTGCACAAATACTAACTCGTTTAGATGACCAAATTTACACATCTTTAAATAAATCTGACAAGGCCATAATTAGAGATGGAATGGAAATAGCACTTTGCGTTGTTGATACTAAAAGTAAAAATGTAAAATTTTGCGGGGCGGGACTTGGTTTAATCTATTTCGATGATGGAGAAGAAGTTTATATTAAAGGTCATAGAAAATCTATAGGCGACTATCGTGAGGAAAGCTTTATTTTTGAAACTTCTGAAATAATTTATAAAGGCAATGAAGTTTTTTATATGGCTACTGATGGATATCAAGACCAACTTGGGGGAGAAAATTATAAAAGATTTTCTAAAAAAAGAACCATTAATTTATTAAGAGATATTTCAAAACTAGATAATGAAGAAAGAGAAAATAAGTTAGAAGATGAAATAAAAAGTTTTATAGGGAATTATCCTCAAACTGATGATATTACAGTAGTATCATTTATGTTGAATTAAGAAATAGGAAAAATTTAAATCTGAATGAAAAATTTAAGTATTAAAGCAACTCAAGATACACCAAAAATAGAGTTTAATACTCAAGGAGAGTTTGAATTGAAAGGGATTTCAATTCCTGAAAATATCACAATATTTTATGCACCTTTAATTGAATGGATTAATGAATATAAATTAACTTTACCTAAAAAAGTAAATCTTACTCTTGAGTTTGAATATATTAATACCACAACCACATATGTTATCTTGGAGATTATTGACATGTTGTTAGAATTTAAAAAAATAGGCACAGAAGTTAAAATATTTTGGAAATACCAAGAAGATGACGAAGATATTTTCGATATTGGTAAACTATTGGAATCTAGATGCAAAACCCAATTTAATTTTTTAAAAATAATATCATAATTATAAAATGGACAATCTATTAATTACTGCAACTGATGAAACCCCTCTTATTGATTTTAAAAGTGATGGGAATTTATTGATTAAAGGTGTTTCAATTCCAGAAAATATCAATAACTTTTATAAACCAATTGTTGATTGGTTAGGGGTATTCGAAAAGAATCTGCCCTCCGCAATTTTATTGCAATTTGAAATAGAGTATATAAATACATCTTCAACAAGAGTTTTGATGGACATTGTTAAAAAGATAGACGCTTTTAAATCAAATTGTCCTAACACACAAATTATTTGGACCTATGAAGAAGATGATGATGATAATTATGATTTAGGCATAGATTTAGAATATGGTGCAAAATCTAAATTTATTTTTAAAACCATTTAGAAAAATAAGCTTGTTATTTAGACTAATAAATTATTGCCCACTTTTCATATTAACATTTGTCACTTCCACTTTAGTAGCTCAAACTAAAGATTCAAGCAATACTAATATGTTAGAACCATCTTTAACTGAAATTATTGGTTTGCGTCCTGCATCCAATGTAGCAGCTAAAGTTTCAATTGCAAATTTAAATGAAATTGATGCTAATGAAGCTCCCAGTATTATTACAATTATAACTGACGAGGACATAAAAGAATTAGGATACAGGGACTTGTTGGATATTTTTAATACAATACCAGGTATAAGCATCGCAAATGATGTTCAAAATGCTACATCCATCGGAATTAGAGGAATATGGGCTTCAGAAGGAAGGGTTTTATTAATGCTAAATGGATTAATATTAAATGATTTAGCTTATGGCTCAATTATTCTTGGGCATCGTTTTCAGGTTGATAACATTAAAAGAATAGAATTCATTAGAGGTGCAGGCTCAAGCATGTATGGAGGATTAGCTGCACTTGGCGTAATAAATATTATTACCAAAACTGGACAAGAAATAAATGGCCATAAATTAACAGTTGCAGGTGGTTTTTCTAAAAAGAATTTAAGCCGTCAAACCTTAAGCTATAACTACGGAGGAGCTTTGTTAAAAGGAATTGAATTTACTGGCTCCGCAATAGTAAATTCTGGCAACAGAAGCAATGAAATTAGAACTTTAACAGACGGCAGAATTGTAAACTTCAGAGATTCTTCAATTATAAACAATGTATGTATAGGTCTTGGATTAAATTACAAAAAAATAAGTTATAAGCAATACTATGAAGACTATAATTTTCAGGCAACCTATGAGCCAATAGCATCTTTAATAAGAACAAATATTTCTGAAATATCCTATCTATATAAAACCAAAAAAATTACTTTAATCCCTTTTGTTAACTTTAAATGGCAGTTGCCTTGGAATACACAATACGGCGACCCTAAAATTTATAATACTCTAAACTTAATTACGAAAAGACAAACAATTGGATTTAATGGCGGGGCAAACCTTTTAAATAATATAATTTTTTCATTCGGCAGCCAATATTATATTGATAACTATAGCGAATATCGTAAATCAGCGCCATTAAAAACAGGCAATTTTATTGAATCACTAATAGGTTTTTCTGCATATGCAGAAGCCGTATTAAAAACTAAGTATATAAATTTTAATTTAGGAACAAGAATTGATAAATATGCTTATTTTAAACCTGCTATTCTACCTAGATTAAGTATTACAAAAGCATTAAAAAAATGGTATTATAAAATACTTTATAGTCAATCTTTTAAAGTTCCCCCTATTCAAAATGTTAACCTTGATAAATTTAATGACTTAATGCCTGAAACAGTTACAGAAGTTCAAGCTGAAGTAGGTGTGAAACTGAAAAAACTTGAAATTAATCTTACCTATTTTAGCAATGTTATTAATAAGTATATTGTTTTTGGATATGATAGTAATTTCTCAGAAAGCTATCAAAATTCAGGCAATATTTTCACGAATGGAATTGAAATAAGCGCTAAATATAAATTTAAAAAATTTAGTATTAATAGCAACTATTCTTATTATGGTATAATAAGTAGCTCAGTACCAGAAATTATTGTTGACAATAGCAATTTATCTCTTGGAACACTTGCAATGCCTAAACATAAACTTGTTTTAGGTATTACTTACAAAATATACAAGGGCAATTCAGTTTGTATAAATTATATTGCAAGAACTATCAAGTTTAATAATGAGCAATTAGATGCTAAAACTGGAGAAATTGGATTAGTAAAATATCCAGCAACTCATAATATTAATTTAACTTATCAACTGACCGGACTACTCAACAATTTTCTTGACATACATTTTGGCATTTATAACCTAAATAACGCCAAAATTAGTTATTTATATACA
This sequence comes from Flavobacteriales bacterium, assembly GCA_040383485.1. Taxonomy (GTDB): domain Bacteria; phylum Bacteroidota; class Bacteroidia; order UBA4408; family UBA4408; genus JBEIDK01. The sequence goes on along the minus strand of JBEIDK010000016.1, from coordinate 28,090 downwards.
ACTGCTGAAGGAGCTCCTCCAGTGTTTGGAATGGGTAGAGAGTTATATATTAATTTAAAGTTTAATTTATAAAATCTATTTGAAGAAAATTTATTTCATATTAATACTATTTAGCATAAATGTTTCTTATGCTCAATATTTTGATATAAACAATTCAATTGAAAAGTCGATTCATTTTAAAAACAGTAAATTTAATACCTCCTATAAATTATTCTTAGAAGGTGCTAAGGATTTAAATACAACATTATCAAATATGAGTTATCTCGGCATAGATAGTCTCAAGCCTGATAATGATAAGCCCAATTACTTCTTGTTAAAATCAATTTCAGCAATAGAAAGTAATAAGCTAAAAGAAGCCTTAGCATCTATAATTCAATCAAAAAAATTATCCCTTCAAAATAATTATGAACTTGGTATAAACCACTCCAATCTGGTTTTATCTATCATTAATTACAAGCTTAATGCAATCAAAAAATCGATTGATTTTTTAATGGAATGTGCTTATCAAGCACCAATTTTGAAGTTTCAAGTTGAGTATTTAAAAGCACAATATTACTATGATTTACAAAGCTATAATCAAACCATTGAGATTTTACTAACTAATGAATTTAATGCTAAATCAATATCAGAGTACGATTATCTAAAAACCTTATCTTTACTTGTTTTATGCACATCGCAAAATGATGACGATGCATTAGCAATTAGCTATGCATTAAAATATGATAGCCTACTAAATAAGGCCATTGAGTTTAGGTCATTAGAAAAACTAATGAATGAGAATGTAAAATACATTAAAGATAAATCCGACAATTTCAGTTCTATATTTCTACTACAAAAAATAACAAATTGTAATAACATTGGTTTTTTATATCGGAGATTGGGAGATTATAAATCATCTAAAATTTATTTATTAAAGTCAATTGATTATTTAATGAGATATAAGAATGAAAATTTACTGCCTGAAATAAAAACAAATATCGGCCTTACTTATACCCATTTAAAAGATTTTACTGAAGCGAATACCAATTATCAAGATGCTCTCAAATTATATACGAAGTTAAAAAATAGTAGAAAAATTGCAGAGTTAAATAATATTATAGCTAAGAATTATTTCCTTGAAGGCAAGCCACTTTTAGCTATTCAAAGCTGCGAAACTGCTGTTTCAATTTCTCAACCAAACAAAGATTATAGAAACCTTGCCAATGCATATTTTATTTTATCAGAGGTATATGCCGTTAATTCTGATTATATGAAATCGCAAAACTATTTTAAACTTTTTACTGAAACCAAAAATTTAACACAACAACAAATTACAGAAGAAAATGAGAAAAGAAATGTTGATGAAACAAATGCTAATAATTTAATATCAACTACTGAAGAAGAAATATCAAATAGAGAAAAGAAAGAACTTGAATTAATTAGAATTAAGTTGGAATCAAAACAAAAAGAGCAAGAGCTATTATTAATAAAAAAAGACAATGAAATTAAACAAAAAGCGCTAGTAACACAAGCCCTAGAAAAGGACCAGGCATTACAATCATTAGCATTATTAAGCGGTCAACTTGAAAAGGAAAAATTAATGAAAGAATATGATAGGGTAAATAAAGAGAAAGAAATAAAAGCATTGGAGAATGAAAAAAGTAAAGGTCAAATAAAATTATTGAATAGTCTAAGACTAATTGATATTAAAGAAAATAATTTAAAAAATCTTGAGTTAGCAAGTAACAAAAAGAAAGAGCAATATCTCTTTATCGGTTTACTGGTTTTAAGCACTTTTATTGGCCTACTTGGATTCGGATTTTACACAAACATTAAACAGAAAAAGATTATTCAAGCTTCAAATGTTCAATTAAAAATAATTGGAGAAAATTTACAAAGTAGTAACATAAAGTTAGAAGATAGTTTAAGTGAAATAAACGAACAGAAAATTATTATTGAAGGTAAAAATAATTTAGTAATGGATAGTATTTCATATTCTTCCAAAATACAACGTTCATTGCTGTTAAAGGGCCATCAACTTGACGATTTTTTTATAAGCTCATTTGTTATTGATATGCCTCGAGATATTGTTGGAGGAGATTTTTATTACATAAAAACCAAAGGTGATAAACTGTATGTTGCTATGGCAGACTGCACAGGACATGGGGTTCCAGGTTCATTGATTTCAATTATTGGTTATCAAGAAATTAACCATATCATAAACAATTACTATTTAACACCTGCTGGAATTCTAAAAAAGCTAAATGAAAATATTAGCCGACTTGTTAATAATGAAAAAAACGATTTAGGTTCAGATGGAATGGATGTAATGTTATTAGAAATTGATAAAACAGAAAAAAAAATGACCTTTGCTGGAGCGAGGAGTTATTTATTGATTCATGGCAATAAAGAGTTTAATGAGTATAAAGGTGATAGACTTTCGATAGGTGAAATACCTGATGAAGGATTTGAATTTTCTGAAACTATTATTCCAATAACAGAACATGACACTATATTTATGTATACTGATGGGTTTCAAGACCAAAATATTGAAACAACAAGAAAAAGACTGGGTAGTAGAATTTTAAAACAGACAATTCAAGAAAATATCGACGAAGATTTAGTAATTCAAAAAGATAAACTATTAACTTTGTATCAAAATCAAAAAGGAAGTTCGAAACAAACTGATGATATTACAATTCTTGCATTTAAACCAAATTTAAAAATAGAAAATAATTTTTCAATGGCGGAGAATCCTAAAATTAGAGAAGTCTTGAATAAGATTTCAATCAAAGAATCTAGTGTAAATAATTTGATAATTATTTACGGAAAAATTACTCAAGAAATAATACTTTCAACGGTAAAGCTTATAGAAAGAAAGCTAAATCCTGACCAATATTCCAAAGGTTTCATTACTAAGGTCAAAATGCTTTCAACTGAAATTATGCAGAATATTAATAAACATCAGGAAGTTAGTATTGAAATTGAACCTTATTTTATACTTAATGCAGACGAGAATGGGTTATACCTCTACTCTGGTAACCTCATTGATAGTGAAAGTAAAACATATTTAAATGAAAAATTAACTAAGTATAAAATTCTTAGTAAAGATGAATTAAAATCCGTTTATACTGATACTTTTTTAAATTCAAGTTTAAATACTGAAGGAAATGCAGGCTTAGGATTATTGACAATTGTATCCAAATCTGAACAAAATTATAATTATGACTTAACACAAGTTACTGATAATCTTTTTCACTTCAGCATCGAGGTTTTTTTAAAAGCAATATCAAATAAAGTATTAGCAAACTAATGAGAATTTTTAAAAAAGAATATACCGAGAGTACACCAGAGGTTTATTTAAACTTTGATATGAAAAAATTATCTATCAAAGGTGTTTGTTCGCCCGAGAACCCTATTTCCTTTTTTAATGAAATTAAAGATAATTTAGATGCATTTATTGCCGAGAATAATGAAATGGAACTTGATTTTACATTTGATTATTTCAATACTGGTTCCTCAAAATGTATTTTGAATTTATTGTTCATTATAAAATCAAAAACAGATAATAATTTTAACTGCAAAATTAACTGGTTTTTAATTGGAGATGATTCTGAAATGAGAGAGTCAGGCTATTTTTTCGAAGAATTAACCGGCTTAAAATTTAACTACTTAGAAACAAATTAAATATGAAATCAAATAAAATATTCACTTTAGTATTTTTAATTTCTTGTGTTATTACAAGTTATGCTCAGCCTGGTGGGCTTAAGGTAAATGACCCACTGTATCCAATTTCGCTACCATCTTATGACCACAAGGTTGATAAGTTTAGTTTCCCTTATGACCAGAAATTAGTTTACATGAGGTTTTGGTCTGTTGATAGTGTTTCGTCAAAAAAAGATTTGAACAAGATTAAACGACTCTACAAAAGAAATTCTGAAGAAAAATACTATAATATTACTGGGTTTGATGTTATTCTTATTTCATTAGATAAAGATAGGAGTAAATGGGAACAAGAAATTGTAGAGAATAATCTAGAATCGATGAAAAACTATATTGCTACTAAAGGTATAAATGACTATTATATAAAACAATATAAATTATCGAAAGTACCGTATAGTATTCTTGTAAATGAAGAAGGACAAGTAAAGAGTATTAACCCAACAATAGCAATGGTCGAAGAGGCTTTAGAAGAATATAAAGTTGAAAAAACAAAAGGTGTAAATGAAATTGCGGGTAAAATATTACAAGGAGAAGATATAGATAAAAAAGGATTGAGTAATCAAACTGTGTATATTACAAACAACAAGAATGACACTGTGCAGAAAGTTGTTACCAATCAAAATGGAGCTTTCATAGTTAAGAATATCGAAAATCAATCTTCCTTAACTTTTAATATTGGCAAATCAGATTATTTAAAAGGCAATCAAAAATTAAGAATTGAAAATACTTCAGGTGAGCTTATTGATGATTTTAGTGTAACAAAGAATGGATATGCTGCAACTATAACAAAGGGCGACATGATTGATATGAAAGAAACTAAAGGTATAAAGGAATTGTACTTTTCTGAGAACCTCTTCAAATTAAGAGAAAATGTATTGTCTGAGTATGCAAAAGGAAAACTAGATACCATGTCTATTGTAATGCACAATGATCTTAAACTTAAGGTTGAAATTTTTTCTCATACTGATTGCAAAGGTGAGAATGAGGCTAACCTAAAATTATCGCAATTAAGAGCGGATCTTTGTTCTAATTATTTAATTCAAAAAGGAATTGATAAAGGAAGAATATTAGCTACTGGATATGGAGAAACTCAACCTATTAATGAATGCATTGATGGTGTAAAATGTTCGGATGAGGAAACTGAGAAAAATAGAAGAATTGAATTTATTTTTACTCAGGGTAAATAGTAAAATAAGTATATCAAAAGAAATAGAGCTGGTTTGAGTTATTAAGTTTAAAATGAACTTAATCTTGAGAAACCTTTTTAAAGATTAGGTTATTGAAATGTTATTTTCCTTCAATACCATTTTACCTCTTGAACTTAACTTTAATTTACAATAAAAGCCAGCCTTATTAATAAGACTGGCTTTATATAATTTGAAATAGTAAAAGTTAATTATCTAATCACAAATTTAATTGTTTTTCTATCACCACTTTTCAAAATTGCTGTTATAAAATAAATACCAGAATTAAAAGTTACGCCTAATCCTTTTAACTCAAAATTACTATTTGATATTACATTATTTTCATAAATAATTTTACCTGCAATATCCGTAATACTAAGATTTACTTTTTCATAATCATTAGTAGCTATAGCTATTAATGCATCTTCTAAAACAGGGTTTGGAGTAACACTTAATTTAAATTGATTGTTAATCGATTTACTTGCTTCACCATTAATAATTTCTTTAACCCCACCAGCCATTTTTATATAACATATAGGCCCAAAATTAGTTGCCTGTACTCCATAAATGGTAGCCCTAACACTTACTGCATAAGTTGCTCCAGGAGTTAAATTCAAGGGAGCCAATGTTCTAGTACGCGCGCCACTTTGATTTGCAATAACTACATTTGACGAATTCGCAACATTCTCAAATTTAAATTGAAAAGTTGAGGCTTGTGCCACCGCCGAACACCTTATTGTTGCATTATTTGATATGATTACAGCAGATGTTGGACTTGAAATACAAGCTGGAGTGCTTAAGCTAGTTGTTGGAATATTAGAAGGAGTGGGTTGAACCATAAAACCCAAACGACATTTTTGACTAGGATTACCTAAAGCATTGCCCGCGCCAATTGGAGTTACAGTTACATCATATTGCGTACCCCAGTTAAAAGGTGAATTTGTTATTGTGCCGGTTGATGGCGTTGTAATAGTACCTAAATTTATTGCAGGACTATTTTGTGTTCTACTTGCAAAAATAATTGAAGATCCTACTTGATAAAAATCGAATTTGTATTGCACTGCTCCCGTTATTGAACTAGAAATAATTGACCCATTTGGTGGTTGTGTGATATATCCACATTGAGAGTTAGGAAACAATCCGGTACCGTTGTATCCACTACAGTTATTAACTGTAACAGTAGTTGGAGATGAACTTACCGAACCACAACTATTTGCAACGCTTACTGTATAATTACCAGATGTTGTTACATTTATATTGTTTAAGGTTGATCCATTGCTCCATGTATTATTTGATGAGGATGAACTAGTTAAATTAACACTTCCTGGTGTACAAAATGTTGTTGGCCCATCAGCCGAAATAGTAGGTATAGCTGGCAATGAATTTACTGTAATTGATGTTGCGGCTGATGTTGCACTTCCGCAACTATTGCTTACTGTTACGGTATAATTACCACTTGTTGTAACAGTAATGTTAGCAGCATTTGAACCATTACTCCAAGTATTATTTGTACTTGATGAACTTGTTAAGGTTACTGCACCTGGACTGCAAAAAGTAGTTGCGCTACCAGCAATTATAGTTGGTGTAGTTGGTGCAGAAATAATTGTAGTTGAAGTAGCAATTGAAGTTGCTGATCCGCAAGAATTTGAAACTGTTACAGAATAATTGTTTGCGGTTGAAACTGTAATTGCTTGTGTAGTTTCACCAGTACTCCATAAATTGCCAGTTAACGATGAACTCGTTAGTGTTATATTGCCACCTGAGCAGATAGCTGTTGATCCACTGGCTGAAATAGTTGGAGTTGGAGGTATAGAAGAAACATCAATCGTAAAAGTTTTTGTAGTAATATTAGATGACGCGTCGGTAGCGATAACAGAAATGGTAATTAGACCTGATTGCCCAGATAGAGGAGAAACAGTAATTGTTCGAGCATTTCCGCTACCACCTATACTAATATTTGAATTTGGAATCACAGATATATTGCTTGAATTAGCACTAACAGTTACTGTGCTTATATCTTCATCTAAAACCGTAAATGAAAGCGGACCTACTGCAGCTCCACACGTAGTTTGATTTGCAATGTTTGAAACTTGCGGAGCTTCGTTGGTTACAGGCATTGCAAATCTTCCGAAAAATGCATCATTAGGACTTGAAGCATTAGTAGAACCTCCAATATAAACATTATTTGAGTTATCGAAAAATACCCTACTTACATTGTCAGTTGAACCAATATTAACAATTGAATTAGAAGTTAATACGCCGGCATTATTATAATGTAATAATACACCATCAGTATTTGAACCAGTATTAACAAATTGGCCACCAATAAAAATATTTCCTGAAGGATTAATAAACATATTTCTTTCAAAATCATTGCTATTACCAGCACCATTGTATATTGTACCGTAGTTGTTTGATCCATCAGGATTTATTTTTACAATTAAAATATCTTGTGCAACGCCTACTACTGATTGGCCTCCTACACCAACTTCAAAATTTGAATTAACGCTGATATCAGCACCGCTTTCTGAGTTAGTTCCGTTATTATATGTATTTAACCAAATTTGTGCTCCTAAAGTGCTATACTTAACTGTCACAGCATCCGAATTTAGACTTGAGTTAACTACACCTCCGGTAATATATACATTATTTAATCCATCCAAAGTAATACCACCAGCAACGTCTACTCCATTGGAGCTGTTTAATGCGTTAACCCATAATTGAGTCCCAGTATTAGAATATTTTAAAGTAATTATATCCGTGGTACCAGAAGCTGTTGTTGCGCTTTCACCAACTATATAAACATTACCTGAAGCATCTAAAACAATATCCTTACCAATATCATTGCCAGCAGCAGTTCCCTCGTATGAAGATGCAAATGTCTGTTGAACGCAAAACTTATTATATTTTAAAATTGCAATATTTCTATTTGCACCAGAAACTCTAGTCTCACCTGTTATGTAAACATTTGAACTCCCATCAACTGCTATAGCATGCGGAATATCAGATGAATTGGCCGATCCATTAAATGTAGCATTACCAATAAAAGCACCATCAGAACTACGTAAACATGAAATTAAAATATCATTATTAGCATTTAAAACTGTTCCTGATACAAAAACATTTCCACTTGCATCAACTGCTAATTGTCTTGGGCCTGTTGTTTCATCTTTTGAAGAAACTCCAATCCTAACATTCCAAAGCAATGCACCTGCGCTACTGTATTTACTTACGAATATATCGTTGAGAGGGGCTGCGTCAGCTGTATTACCTGATACGTAAACATTACCAGAACCATCGGTAACAATATTTCTTATGTTATCGTTTTGGTCTGAAATAATTCTTAATCCTCCTGATTGTGTTCCACTAGTGTTAAAACCTACTGTAAACAATTTTTGGTTACCATTGCTTTCTGACATAAGACCAGAAAGCGCTGCAGCACCAGATTGCGTAACAATTAATGATGATGGACTTTCGTTAGAAACATAGCTTGAGTTGTCGTAGTTTGTTGCATAAGTTGAGGTTCCTCCAACATTTAATTTAATAATTCTTGCGTCGTTCCCATCGGTTCCAGATGTATTAGCACCAGTAATATAAATGCCAATCGGAGAGGTAGATTCTGATTTTGCATCCGCAAATCTAAAATTGTTTTCAGTGTATGCACTTGTCCAAACTGCAACATTTGAGCTATTAAATCTTTGTACAGCTAAAGAGGATTGATTTTGATTTGCTTGTGCAATAATAATATCGCTACTTAGTTCTAATACTCTTAATTTATCATCAAGCAAAGAACCAGTTCCTGAAAAGGTAATAGTGGATAATAAAAAACCTCCAAAAGTATATTTATATGCAGTACCCATAAAACTAGTTGCTCCGGTTTTCCCTTTTATTCCAACATAAATATTCGAACCAGTTCCGATTGTAAGCTGACAAAATTGAACATCAGAATATGCTGGGTCTTGACCAACAGTTGTAGCAAGGTAGTTAGAACCGTCAGCAGTTGCATAGCCCAACAAAATAAAATCTTTATTGGTACCAAATTTTTCACCAACTATAACAGGGTCCGTTCCATTCATTACTAGCTGTAATCCCTTATCAGTTGTTCCAGTATTATCATAATTAGAAGTCCAAATAACAGCAGGATTTGCTGCATTAGTGTATTTTATAGTAGTAATACTTTGTGATGAACTACCAACATTGCTAGTTGCAGTTAAAAAAATTTGTGCTGAGGAATTCACTGCAATACCCACTGCTTCGTCATTGTTAGTTCCTGCACTATTATATGTTTTAGGATAATTAGCAGCCAAGGCGCCATTGCTAGATGCATATCTATAAAACTGTGCGTTATTTCCTTGTCCTGAAACATTCATTGTAGCGGCAACATATGCATCTCCAGTTGATGAGATAGCCATACTTTTAAAATCACAAAAACTACTTTCAACTACTCTATTCCATGCTTGGGCAAGTGTGCCCGCATTATATTTAACAACAACAAAACCAGCTGGTCGCTTTATTGGTAGAGACGTAGCAGCCGCTATTGAATCGATTGATAAAAAACCAGCAGCAACGTAAATGTTACCAGAATTATCTTGCATGGTTTGAATGTTATAGTATTCCCTATAACCAACACCGTTCCATGTATTCAAGAATTGTTGTGTAAATTGAGCATTCATTAAAGATGCACTCAAAATCATTAATAATAAAAATACCTTCTTCATTTTAAGTTAATTTTTTTACAAACATAGAACTAATAAAAATTATAAGACAGCCAATTCATCGATAAAGCAAATAATTTTAAACATCCTTTTTTTAATAATATTTTGTTTTAAATCATTAAATGAGATAGGTTTGTCGAAAAGATTAAACATTATGGACGCATTCATCATTAATGGAACAAGAACTGCTATTGGAAACTTTGGAGGTGCCTTATCAACAATAAGACCTGATGATTTAGCTGCTCATGTTTTAAAATCATTATTAAAAAATAATCCTCACCTAAACCAAGAAGCTATTGAAGATGTAATTTTGGGTTGTGCAAATCAAAGTGGAGAGGACAATAGAAATGTAGCAAGGATGTCGTTATTATTGGCAGGAATTCCATATAGCGTGCCAGGTGAAACTGTAAACAGACTATGTGCATCCGGATTATCGGCAAGCATTGCTGCTACCCGAGCCATACAATGCGGAGATGCAGAGATAATGATTGCTGGAGGAGTTGAAAATATGACTCGTGCTCCATGGGTAATTTCAAAATCATCTTCTGCTTTTGGGCGTGACTCACAAATGTTCGATAGTAGTTTTGGATGGCGTTTTATAAACCCAAGATTACATGAAATGTACGGAACAGATGCAATGGGTCAAACAGCAGAAAATCTTGCAGAACTTTATAAAATAAATAGGCTAGACCAAGATAAGTTTGCATTATGGTCTCAACATAAAACGGCTATTGCCCAAGCAAATGGAAGACTTTCTAAAGAAATAACTCCTATAAGTATTCCTCAAAAAAAAGGAGCAGAAATTATTTTTGACAAGGATGAATTTGCGAAAAATAATACTACAATTGAAGGGCTTGCAAGCCTTAAAACATCTTTCAAAAAAGATGGTACAGTTACAGCGGGTAATGCCTCAGGGCTTAACGATGGAGCCGCTGCAATATTGTTTGCATCAGAAAAAGGAATTAAAACTCATCATTTAAAACCAATAGCAAAGATAGTAAGCAGTGCAGCAGCAGGAGTTGAACCAAGAATAATGGGAATAGGGCCAGTTGCTGCTGCTAACAAAGCGCTAAGTAAAGCAGGATTGACCTTTAATGACATTGACATCATTGAATTAAATGAAGCATTTGCAGCACAAGCATTAGCTTGCACAAGAAGTTGGGGTTTAGATGATTTTGACCCAAGAATAAATCCTAATGGAGGAGCTATTTCTCTTGGTCATCCTCTAGGTATGAGTGGCGCAAGGATATTAAACTCTGCAGCCATTGAATTAAATGAACAAAAAAAGAAGTACGCCCTTGTTACTATGTGTATTGGTGTTGGACAAGGTTATGCTGTGATTATAGAAAGAGTATAAAATTTATTGAGTAAAAATCTCAAAGGATTTATCCGCTTGTAATTGAAGCATACTTAAACCATTTAATATTGTGGCTCCTTTAATTTCGGATTCTTCCAAAAACTTTGTTTTAATAGGATTATAAATTAAATCTACACACAAGTGATCCTTGCCCACTGAATTATATGGAATGTATACAGTTTCATTGACTTTTGGAAACATCCCAACTGGAGTGCAATTAATGATTAATTTGTGTTGCATAATAGCATAATCATTTAATTCTTCATATAAAATTGTATTAAAGTTCTTGTTTTTTCTACTCACAAAAAGATAATCAATCCCAAGATTTTTCAATACAAATGCCACTGCTTTTGACGCACCACCAGTACCTAAAATTAATGCTCTTTGATGATGTAAAGTTAAAAATGGCTTAATTGAAAATTGGAATCCATATACATCGGTATTAAATCCTTTCAAAAATAATTTATCTTTATTTCTACTTATTTTTATTGTGTTTATGGCTCCAATTTCTGCTGCAACTTCATCCAGATCATCTAATATAGAAATTGCGTCTTGCTTAAAAGGAATAGTTACATTAAGGCCTAATAAGAATTGATTATCTAGTATTATTTTATTTAATTCTGAAACATCGTTAATTTCAATATTTTCATAGCTGTAATTAATTAAATTTTGGCTTCTAAACTTTTCTGTAAAATAATCTTTAGAAAATGAATGTGATAAACTCTTACCAACAAGTCCAAATGTTTTCATACTTTTTTTTGCAAAGTATAAAAGAAATAATTTACAATACGGTTTTAAATAAAAATCGAGGATCATTTAAAGCAACAATTTCGAATTAAATAATACCTCAAAAAACTATATTTGCCGATACTTTTTTTATCAAACAATAATCATACGACATTATGAAATTAAAAAATTACGCACTAGGCCAGTGGATAGAAGGCGAAGGCAATGGACAAGAAATTTTTCATGCAGTTACAGGTGACAAAATATTTACTGCATCAAGTAATGGCTTGGACTTTAAAGCTATGATGGATTATGGAAGAGAGTCGGGTGCTACATTGCGTAAAATGACTTTTCATGAACGTGCAAGAATGATAAAAGCTATGGCACTTTATCTTTCAGAAAAGAAAGCAATGTTTTATGCATTAAGCGCTGCAACTGGCGCCACAAAGGCCGATAGCTGGATTGATATTGACGGTGGGATTGGAAACTTATTTGTGTATGCGAGTAAGGGTAGGAGAGAGTTGCCAGATGAGCCATTTTTAATTGATGGTAATGTTGAGCATCTTTCTAAAGGAGGTACTTTTGTTGGACATCATATTTGTGTTCCTCTCGAAGGCGTGGCAATACATATTAATGCATTTAATTTTCCTGTTTGGGGAATGTTGGAAAAAATAGCGGTTAATTTACTTGCTGGTGTTCCATGTATTGTAAAACCTGCCACTGCTACTTGTTTTTTAACAGAATTGGTTGTACAAGAAATGGTAAAATCAAATATCTTTCCTAATGGCGCATTGCAACTTATTTGCGGAAGTGCTGGAGATATTCTTGATTATGTTACATGCCAAGACGTAGTAACTTTTACTGGTTCAGCTAGTACAGGAAAAATGTTAAAACGTCATGAAGCAATATTAGAAAATTCAGTAAGATTTAATATGGAAGCAGACAGTTTAAATTGCTCTATATTAGGCTTAGACGCAAATCCAGAAACTGCTGAATTCGCATTATTTATAAAAGAAGTAACTCGTGAAATTACAGTTAAGTCCGGACAAAAGTGTACTGCAATTCGTAGAATAATTGTACCAGAAAAATATGCTGATGCAGTAACCAAAGCTGTTTCAGACAGATTAAAAACTACTGTTATTGGTGATCCATCTGTTGAAGGTGTGCGCATGGGACCGCTTGTTAATAAAGGTCAAGTAGGCGATGTAGTTGATAAATTAAAAACTCTTTTATCAGAAAATGAATTAGTATTTGGAAGCTTTGATAGCTATGATGTTAAAGGTGCCGACAAAGAAAAAGGTTCATTTATGAGTCCAATGCTCATGTATTGCGACAAACCTTTTAGTAAGTTATTGGTTCATGAAGTAGAAGCTTTTGGCCCATGCAGTACTATAATGCCATACAATACTGTTGAAGAAGCGGCCACATTAAGTAAGATGGGCAAAGGCAGTTTATGTTCATCAGTATTTACAGCCGACCATGGTTTTGCCCGTGAAATTGTAATGAATACGGCAGCTATGCATGGGCGAATATTAATCATTAATGAAAAGTCTGCACCAGAAAGCACGGGGCATGGTAGTCCTATGCCACACCTAGTTCATGGTGGACCTGGGCGTGCAGGCGGAGGAGAGGAAATGGGAGGTATTCGCGGTGTTCATCACTATATGCAACGAACAGCTATACAAGGTTCCCCAACAACAATTACTAAAATTACAAATACATTTATTCCGGGCTCTGAAATTAAAGAAGATGTTATTCATCCTTTTAGAAAATATTGGGATGAATTGGAAATTGGTGAGACTCTATTTACACATAAAAGAACTGTTACCGAAGCTGACATAGTAAACTTTGCCGGTATTAGTGGTGATTTTTTCTATGCGCACACTGATGAAACAAGTTTGGAAGGTAGTATTTTTGAACGTCGTGTTGCACACGGATACTTTGTAATATCAGCTGCAGCAGGTTTATTTGTTGACCCTAAGAAGGGGCCAGTTTTAGCAAACTATGGATTAGATACCTTGCGTTTTACACAACCTGTTTATGTAGGAGATACCATACAAGTGAAGCTTACCTGCAAAAACAAAACTAAAAAAGAAGACCGCGAAGGCCAAATACCTCAAGGAGTTGTTGAATGGTATGTTGAGGTTATAAATCAAAGACAGGAAATAGTTGCTATTGAAACAGTATTAACACTAGTGGCAAGAAAGGATTAGTTTTTCTTAAAATTATTTTATTATCTGTACAGAAATTTTTTAATCATACTAATTTCTAACATTGGAATTATTAAGATATGACTATCAACTTATAAACTATCGATTATAAATTTAAAGTTTAATTAGCTTTTGATATAATTTTTCTTCCAAAGTAAACTGCCATCCCCATAGCTTAAAAATCTATAATCGTTATTAATTGCATAATTGTAGACGGTCCTCCAATCATCTCCAATAATTGCTGCAATCAATAAAAGTAAGGTTGAGTTTGGTTGATGAAAATTTGTAACAATTGCATGTGCAACTTTTAAAATATAGCCTGGTGTAATAATAATTTGAGTTGGAACTATAATTTGTTCCAAGTTGTTTAATTTCATCCAATTTAATAATGAGTTTAATGCTTCATTTTTTGAAATGGAATTATTGGTAATTTCATAAGCATCCCATTGCTGAATTTCTATATCTTTTATTGTTATATTAATATTATTGTATGTCTTAAGTCCCATCCAATAAAGGCTTTCAATTGTTCTTAATGAAGTGGTTCCAATTGCAATTATGGGTTCATTATTTTGTTTAACCAAATTTTCAATTAATTCTTTGCCAACATTAATCCACTCAGAATGCATTTCATGGTCATTTAATGTTTCACTTTTTACTGGTTTAAAAGTACCTGAACCTACGTGAAGAGTAACAAAATTCTTTTGAATATTCTTTAATTTTAATGATTCCAATACTTCAGTAGTAAAGTGTAAACCAGCAGTTGGTGCAGCAACAGAACCAATATTTTCTGCATAAATAGTTTGATAGCGTTCATAATCTTTCTCATTAGCAGCTCTATTTAAGTATGGCGGCAAAGGAATTATACCAGCAAAATGAAGCACTTCAGCAAAGCATAAATTAGGGTCATCCCATTTAAACTCAACAATAAAATAGTTATCTTTTTTCTCAATCTTTTCACACGTAAGTTTAAATTTAATTCCGTTATTAAAGATATCCTTCTCTAACAAACCTAATTTCCATCTTGCAGCTCCTCCAATTAAACAATTCCATTTTACTACATTTTTTTTGAGCATTGCATTTGTTATGTCAATTCTTTCCGTTGGCTCTAAACAAAATATTTCAATTGGCTTTTGTTCTGATTTTTGGAATAAAATTCTAGCTTCAATTACTTTTGTATTATTAAAAATAAGTAATGAATTTTCTGGAATATATGAGGCAATATTTTTATAAATGCCTTGGTTGATTAAACCATTTTTATAAATCAATAGTTTCGAGGAGTCTCTTTCTTCTAAAGGATAAATAGCTATTCTATCTAATGGCAAATCATAGGTGTAATCTGCAATTTTAATTTCTCTGGGATTCATAAAAACAATTTTTAATCATTATCTGCAAAAGTAAAAAATAGTAAGATTTAATATTCTATACAATTAAATAGTAATCTTAAAATTATTCTATTATTAAAAGCTTAAAATTTTTTGAATATTCTTTATTTGTAATACTTAAATAATAAATTCCACTATTGCGAATTTTATCCGTTTTTATAGAATTTGAATTGTCTATTTTGCCATTTAAAATGATTCTTCCTTGATTATCTGAAATAGAATAAGAATGCATTATCGGAGATATTTTATGAATGTAAATGTCTTCATACAATTTTATTACATTATTTATAATTGAAAAATCTGAACATTTATTTTGGGTGACAATTCCTGATAAATTACAATTTGTAAAGTTAAGGTTTTGATGAAAATTTAAATAGTACAATACTACCATTGCTAATGAGTCTGCAAAAGATTTTCTATTTAAATAGTTGTCTCTTACGTTATTAAAGTTACATTCTATTTGCAATCCATTTACAGTGTTATTATTTAAATAGCTGGTATGATTTGCTATATTATAACCGCCACTATAATAATTTGATGTTGTTCCTGGTGACGGTATTTGAGTGCTAGGTACTGCAGGATAACCTGCATTTCCAAACAAAGTACCCAATGAATAACTGCCTCTTAAAAGCTGTGAATGTGATAATGAGTTAGTATTATTTGTAACTAAATTTTTTATTGAACTATAATTGATAAATTGATTTGTATTAATTGTACTATCAGGAAGTGATAATTCATTGTCATAAAGTAGATAGCCTAATTCTAATCTTTGAATTGGATTACCATGTCCATGTAAATCGATATAAAATGCTTTTCCATCAAAAGCATTTTTTGCCAATGTTTGAGCTGTATCTATAAATGAGTGAAATTCATTCCATGAAATTTCAGCTTGTTGATTATTGCATGCTCCATCTAATAAATTTCTATTGCAATCTAATTTTGCCCTATGTAGATTGCAATATATAATATGAGGACGACAACCAGTTAGAAAATAAAAGCTAGAGTCAATTGATTTTGCCAATTCAATAGTATTTGCATCACTTACATTTACTGCATTGTTGCATGTTCTGTTGGGAATGTTTGATGGTTGCATATACCCTCCATGAGGTACTGATATAACTATTGGTAAATTGCCAATTGAATATTCAATATAATTGTTGCTACCAAATAACGATTGAGCACTAATTTTAGTGCTTGAAAATAGTATTATTAAAACTACAATTTTAAATTTATACATGCTATTCTATGTGTATTTAATTATTATTTTTAGTTCAAAAAATAAAATTCTTAACATTACCAAAATAACTATAAATAATAAAAATGAATATTAAATTTTCAATTTTGATATTAAGCTTTAGTATGCTATTATTTAGCTGTAATTCTAATGAAAAAGAAATATCTAGTAATAAAGATGTGGATAATGAGTTCAATTCATTCAAAGAACGTTTTGTTATCAGTTTATGGAAGCAATATCCAGAGTGGGCTACTAGTCAAGGGTTCCACAATTACGATTCTCTATTAACTATTCCTACGCCTGAATATAGAGATAAAGAAAACAGGTTTGTAAACTCAATGTTAGACAGTTTAAAATTGTTTAACCTCGAATTACTTTCTGCGAATAATAAAACGGATTTCAGGTTAATTGAAAATCAACTGAAGCAGACTTTATTTTATAATAACAGCTTAAAATCATTTGAGTGGAACCCCTCTACATACAATATATCAGGGCTTATTGCCGAAATGCTTGCTGGAAACTATGATACGAAAAACAATCGGGTTGAAAATTCTTGTAAAAGATTGGCTAATGCTAAACGCTATTACGAGGCTGGTATGGCAAATATTAAAAACCCAACAAAAGAGCATACTGAATTAGCAATTGCTCAGCTTGAAAATTCTGTTTCTACTTTTAATAAAGACCTGATAGATAGTATTAAGTCATCAACATTAGAAATACAAAAGAAAGATGCATATATTAAAATAGCCATTGCTGCATCTGATGCTCAAATGAGTTATGTAAATTTCTTGAAAAAATTAAAAAACGATACTCCAAGAAGTTTTAGAATTGGCAAAGAACTTTACTCAGAAAAGTTTAATTATGAAATTAACTCAATGTATTCTGCGGATGAAATATTTGCAATTGCTTCAAAAAGAAAGCAAGAGCTAAATATTAAAATGGCCGAATTAAGTAAAAAGTTATGGTCGAAATATTTTGCTAATAAGCCAATTCCAAGTGATACTGCTTTGCTGATAAGAGCAATGATTGATAAGCTTAGTGATAAACATGTAAAACCAGAAAATTTCCAACTAGAAATTGAAAAACAGATACCTAGCTTAGTTGAATACATTAAGAAAAAAGATTTGATATACATTGATCCTTCAAAACCATTGGTAGTTCGCAAGGAGCCAGCATATATGGAAGGAGTAGCTGGTGCTTCAATTTCAGCACCTGGTCCTTATGATAAAAATGCAAATACATACTACAATGTTGGTAGTTTGGCTAGCTACAAAAAGGAAGATGCCGAAAGCTATTTACGAGAATATAATGAATATATTTTACAAATATTAAATATTCATGAAGCTATACCGGGTCATTATACTCAACTTGTTTATTCCAATAATTCACCTTCAATTATTAAGTCAATTTTAGGTAATGGAACTATGATAGAAGGTTGGGCGGTTTATGGAGAAAGGATGATGCTAGAGTCGGGATACCCAAATTTAACTGGAGAAAGTAGTGATGAAATGTGGCTAATGTATTATAAATGGCATTTGAGAAGTGTTTGCAATACCATATTAGATTATTCGGTTCAATGTTTAGATATGACAAAGGAAGATGCTCTTAAATTGCTTATTGAGGATGCATTTCAACAAAGAACAGAGGCAGAAAATAAGTGGAGGCGTGCTACCTTAACAAATGTTCAGTTATGTTGCTATTTTACAGGGTTTACAGAAATCTATAATTTGAGAGAAGAAATGAAAATGCAGCAAGGTGATAAATTTGATTTGAAAAAATGGCATGAACATTTTTTAAGTTTTGGTAGTGCCCCAGTTAGGTATATAAAAGAGTTAATGATAAAATAATTAAAGACATTTAATTCAAGATAGTTTATTTAATTTATGGAATCTCCACTAAAAAAACTTGCTTCCCAAACAGCAGTTTATGGCTTGAGTAGCATTGTTGGCAGGCTTCTAAATTATTTACTTACCCCATTATATACTTATGCATTTTTACCTGCAGAGTATGGCGTTGTTGTTGAATTATATACCTATGTTTCGTTTCTGGTTGTAATACTAACATATGGTATGGAAACTTCTTTTTTTCGATTTAATCAACAGTATAATAAAGACAAAAAAGTTTACGACACTGCATTAACATCGTTACTAATTTCTACTTTAATCTTCATTTTATTAGGTATTGGGTTATCAAATTACATTTCAGGTTTTCTAAACTATAGCAGTCACCCAGAATATATAAAATGGTTTGTTTACATTGTTGCTATTGATGCCATAACAGCTATACCTTTTGCTTTATTACGTAGTCAAAATAGAGCTAAAAGATTTGCATTTATTAGGCTAATGAACATAGCCCTTAACATAGTTTTAAATTTGTTTTTTATCGGATTTTGCCCTAAATATTTTGGCAATAATTCTAATATCATTTATAATCCTTCTATTGGTGTCGGCTACATTTTTATATCAAACTTAGCCGCAAGTATTTTAACTGTCATATTACTGCTTCCTGAAATAAAACAAGCTACATTCAAAATAGATAAAGAGGTTTGGAATAAAATGTTGGCATATGCTTTACCCCTTTTAATAGCTGGATTAGCTGGAATGATAAATGAAACAATGGATAGGGTACTACTTAAATTTTTATTGCCACAAGACGGTACAGTTATGTCAAAAATTGGTATTTATGGTGCCTGCTATAAAATTTCTATAATACTTACTATTTTTATTCAAACCTTCAGATATGCAGCTGAACCCTTTTTCTTTTCTCAAGAAAAAAATAAAAATTCAAAAGAGCTATATGCCAAAGTGCTTTACTATTTTGTAATTATTTGCTCATTTATTTTTCTTGTTACAATGAGTTATATTGATTTGGTTAAGTATTTTGTTGGCGAAGCATTTAGAGAGGGTATCAATATTGTACCAATTCTTCTATTAGCTAATTTATGTTTAGGTGTGTTTGTTAATTTGTCAATTTGGTATAAACTTTCAGGCCAAACAAAGTATGGAGCATATTTAACTATTATTGGTGCTGTAATTACATTATTGGCTAATATTATATTAATACCTTTATTTGGATATACAGGAGCTGCTTGGGCTACCTTAATTTGCTATTCAAGTATTATGGTAATTTCATATTTAATTGGACAGTCTAAATTTTATATACCTTATAATTTAGCAGGTATGTTTAATTACCTATTATTAGCAATTGTACTTTTTTTCATTCAAAACTTTCTTTCAAATGAAATTGAGTCTACCATTAAAATAATTCTGAACACCACGATGGTTTTTGGCTACTTCGCTTTTGCGTTTTACAGAGAAAAAGAAAATTTTAAACCAAAGAACTAAATTAAAATTCACCAGTTCTTAGCATGACAAGAGTGCACGCTTCAATGCAATTTATTCCTTTTTTATTTAATAACATTTCCAATTCTTCATTTTCAGCTAAAGGATTAAAAATAATCTGACTTGGATTCATACTTAGAATCCAGTTATAATATTCTCTTTGATTATGAGGGTTTAGGTATATACTAATTGCATATAATTTTTGAATATTTTCAGGAAGTTTTTGAAGAATTTCTACATCTCCAATATTACCTTTGTTTTTACCAACAGCAATAACTTTGAATCCTGCATCTCTTAACCATAATACTGCTTTGTATGAATAGCGTGTTGTATTTGTTGATGCACCTAAAACAACAACTGTATCATTATTAATAGATGTTGGCATTAAATTAATTTTAAATATTCTAAATACAAATTTAATGCATTTTGCTTCGGTTCGTCAAAATAATAATTAATGTATTCATTAAAATACTTTTGCACGTCATAATTAATAAATTGTTCTTGATACATTTGTGCTACCTTTTCTATTTTACTGATTCCAAATTTCAAGCAATTTTCAAACTCCAAAAGTATATTTGAATTTAGTTCTTTGTTGGCTACCCATACTGCAAATACGAATGGCAGTGAAGTAAATATTTGCCATTGTTCAGAAAGGTCATAAACATATTTAAAATTATATTCTATATTAAATGTGCGGTCACCAATAATAACTCCAGCAGTTGTTCCATTTATTTCATTCACAAATTCTCCTTGAGTAGTAATAAAAGATGGATTTATTTTCCAGAAGTTTTTACAAAGTATTTTAGTTAGATTGATAGAGGTTAATGATTGATAATCAAGTAATATGTTTTCAATTTCATTTATTGGAACTTGGCTATATAAATTTACAGAATGAACCTTACCATTAGTGCCAATGCAATAGTCAGATATTATTTTGTAGTTTGGAATTGAAGGCAAACAAGCAATAGGAACAAGTCCAATATCTACTTCATTGTTTACTAACTTTTCAGCACATCTTTTCGGAATATCTAAGCTAAGCTCAATATAACCATCTTGAAGTAACTTACTGTTTTCAATTCCATAAATAAATGGCTTACTGTTTAAATATGAAACACAAGAAATTTTTATTGGAGTCATTAATCAATTTTTTAATTTTTTTCTTAATGTAAAAGCAAATGTTGTTCCTAAACCATAAGTGCTTCTAACATTAATAGTTTGATTGTGAGCTTCAATAATATGCTTTACAATTGCTAATCCTAATCCTGTTCCGCCAATTTTTCTATTCCTACTTTCATCTGTTCGGTAAAATCTTTCGAAAAGTCTAGGAAGGTGGTTTTCTTTAATTCCAATTCCATTATCAGTAACTTCAATCAACACATTTTCTGCCATATCAAACAAACTAATTCTTGTTTCTCCATCCGGATTTCCATATTTTAATGAGTTGTCAAATAAATTTACAAAAACTTGCCTTACTTTTTCTCTATCAGCATAAACTGTTTGACTACTAGCTTCATTCTTATCAATGAAAACTTTAATATTAAACTGTTTAGACTTTAAGTCAAAATCATCAATTATTTCAAGAATTAATTCTTTTAAATTAAAATTAGAAAAACTCAAATTTATTTCGCCAGTTTCCAGATTAGTTATTTCATCTAAATCAGACACAAGCATACAAAGTCTCTCAACATTTTTATCGACTTTTATTAAATAATGTTTTAGGGTTTCTGTATCAGAAAAATCTGCCTCAAGGGCTGTTTGTATGTAGCCTTGTGCACCAAACAATGGGGTTTTTAATTCGTGCGAAATATTAGCTAAAAATTCTTTTCTAAATTTTTCTAAGTTTTTCAACTCTTCAATTTGATTTTTTTTACCTTCTGTCCATTTTCTTACTTCTAGTTCAACATCGGTTATAGGGTCATCACTTATATGTGCACCAATAGCTACTTTTAATTCTTTATCTATTTTAAGATTAGATATTAACTTGTAAATGACTTGGATTTTTTGGTAAATAAATTTTTCCGTTGCATAATAGAAAAGCAAAAAACAAAGAAGAAATACCAAAATAAAGATAAACAATAAATGAGTTAATTCTTTTTCAAAATACAAATTACCAATAGATGTGCATAGTGCAACTATAAATGAAAAAACAGCAATAAGTAAACGAGGCTTCATTGTTAATTTTATTATAACAAACAAAGATTACAAAAAATAATTGTACTATTTTTAAAAATTCAGAAAACCAAAAGGTTTTTTTTACATTAGCAATCTTAAAAATGAAACATTGTCAAAGCGTTACATAGCAATAGTAATATTAATAATTTTAGGTTTCTATAATTTTTCTTTCTCTCAAAGTGACAGATATGGTTTTCCATTTGTAAAAAATTATACTCCACAAGAATATATTGGGAGCAACCAAAATTTCTCAATTGTTCAAGATAAAAAAGGAACTATTTATTTTGGTAATAACCCAAGTATATTGTCTTATGATGGAGCCAGATGGAAAGCAATAGAATCAACTAACTTTTCAGCATCTCTTTCAATGGATATAGATACTACAACAGGTATTATCTATGTTGGCTTACAAAACGACTTTGGTTATCTTTCTGTAGGAAATAAAGGTCAAATGGTCTATACTTCCTTGCTAAATTTAATCCCAGAAAAATATAATGACTTTAATGATGTTTGGTATACATACCTTACCAAAGATGGTGTTTATTTTATTAGCAACTATCTAATTGTTCGAATAAAAAATGGAAAATCTAAATTGTGGGAAAATGAAAATGGTCAATTTCATACTGCTTTTAAGATAGATAATAAAATTATTTTAAGAACAAGAGAGGAGGGTTTAAAAATCATAACAAAAGACAAAATTGAAACTATTGCAGGTTCTGAAATTTTCAAAAACGAAAGAGTTGATTTTATTTTACCATATAAAAACAATGAGTACCTTTTGGGTAGCCGAAAACTTGGCTTGTATTCAATGCAACTTGATTTTACTAATTTATCATTACCAAAATGCATTTTAAATAAACTAAGTAGTAATTCTGAGCCATTTTTGCTACAAAATGAAATGACAAGGGCTATTAAGCTTCACAATGGAAATTATGCAATAGGAACGCTAAAGGGTGGAGCCATTGTAATTGATTCAAATTTAAATACTGTTTCAGTTATCGACGATAAAATAAGCTTGCAAGATTTACAGGTTAGTTACCTTTTTGAAGATGCACAAAATAATTTATGGCTGGCATTAGATAATGGTATAAGTGTTGTTGAAATTAGTTCACCTTTTAATAATTTAACGGCTGAAAATGGTTTAAAAGGCTCGGTAAGGTCGCTAATTAGGTATAAAGAGGATATTTACTTTGCCACCTCTCAAGGTGTGTTTGTCTATAAAAAAGGAGCTAATATAGTTTCACCTGCATTGGAGAAAACAATAGAAACTTGGGACCTTTTGGAGTTTAATTCACACAGCCTCAATCCTACCATTATTATTGCTTCTGGAGGAGGTGTGTTTGAAATATGCAATGGAATAAAAAATAAAATTTCGGACAAAAGAACCTATAAAATAATTCAACCAGTTAAGTTTAAAAACATAATATATCTTGGATTATATAGTGGTTTTGAGGTGATGCAAAAAGTAGGAAATACATGGGTTTCATTAGGTACAATTGATAATTTTGACTCTGAAGTTAGAGATATTGATGAGGATAATTTTGGTAATGTATGGCTTTGCACTCAAATTGACGGATTAAGGTATTTAGAAAATAAAAATTCAATTGGAGGTAAACCTAATTTTGTGATGACTAAATATGACACCTTAAATGGTTTGCCTTCAAACATTGATAATTTCATATATAAATTGAAGAATAAGTTCGTTGTTAACACTGCTACAAATCAATTTTATAATATTCAACAAACAAAAAAAGGTACTAAAAAATACTATGTTTTTTCTCCAGATACGCTAATTGACAAGAAATTTTATGATGAAAATAGGTTGCTAATTAAGTTAAGCGAGGATAAAAATAGCAATATATGGATGCAAACTTTTTTTAATAAAAGTCAAACGTTTGATAATGGAATAGCGCTATATCAAAAGAATACTAGGTATAAATGGTATAATAAACCTTTTAAAAGATTACCGCAATCTCAATTTTATTCAATTTTAGCTGAGCCAAATGGCGTTACTTGGTTTGCTGGAAATGATGGAGTAATTTCATACAATAACAATATTAAATTTAACTATTCAAAAAAATTCAGTCCGGTAATAAGCTTTATTCTATCAAATAAGGACACTATTTTCAAAGGAGAATTTTATAAGTCAACAAAAGATAGTTTTACAGGCAAAGAAGTTTACACTTCATCTAGTGTGCAACCTAATGAACTTAAACTAAAACTATCTTTTCAAAATAATAACATCACTTTTTTGTTTGCTGCCACAAGTTACATTACTTCTGAGAACAACAAGTTCAGTTATTTTCTTGAAGGGAATGATGAAGTATGGAGCGATTGGTCTAAAAAAACGGAAAAATATTATACAAACTTATCAGAAGGGAATTATATTTTTAGGCTAAGGTCAAAAGATGTTTTTGATAACGTTAGCCAAGAAATAACCTATGAGTTTACAATTCTACCTCCATGGTATAGAACAATTTGGGCTTATATTATCTATTCTATTATTGGTGTTATTGTTATTTACTTAATAGTAAAATTTTACACCAAGTCGTTAAAAAGAATTATTGATTTTCAAACATCAGAATTGAGGCAGCAAAACAAAGAAATTGAGCACAAAAACAAAGAAATTACTGACAGTATTTTTTATGCAAAAAAAATCCAAGAAGCAATAATGCCTAGCAGTTCATTTATTAATGAATTGTTTCCAGAAAGTTTTGTACTCTTTAAACCAAAAGATATTGTTAGTGGAGATTTTTATTGGGCAACACAAAAAAATAATAAAATTTTAATTGCTGCTGCTGATTGCACTGGACATGGAGTTCCGGGAGCATTTATGAGTATGCTTGGTAACGATAATTTAAATGAAATTGTAATTGATAGAAATACGCTTGAACCTAATGAAATTTTAAATGGCGCACGATTAGGAATTATCAAAGCATTAAAACAAAAAGGAGAAAGTGGAGAAAATAAAGATGGGATGGATATTGCTATGCTAGTATATGACAGAGAGAATTTAAAACTAGAATATTCAGGAGCAAATAATCCATTATATATTATTCGAAAAAATAGTCATTCACCATTTGTGGGCTATTCTTATAACATTGTTCAAGAACGTTATTCGCTTTTAGAAATTAAGGGTAACAAATTCCCTGTTGGTATATATATTAATAATGAACTTCCTCCATTTACTAGTCATACATTACAATTAGAAAAAGGAGATACTTTCTATATTTTTAGTGATGGATTTGCTGACCAATTTGGAGGTGAAGCAGGTAAGAAGTTTAAATATAACAAGCTTAAGGAGTTATTATTATCTATTCAAGAATTACCTCTTCCTGAACAATCTAGAGTATTAGAGGAAACTTTCTACAACTGGAAAGGAAATTTAGAACAAGTAGATGATGTTCTATTAATTGGTATGAGGGTTAATTAAAATTTATAATTTACATTCCTTAGGCCACGCTATAAAGTATTTATCAGCGCTTGAAGCTAATGCTTCCATATTTAATTGCTCAGAAGCTTCAGCAATATCTAATACACTGCCATCTTTTTGAAATATTGATATTTTGTCCTTCAATGGATTATACGCAGTATTCGTGAATTGACCCTGCACACAATAATAATCAACCTCTGAATCATTTAACCCAAAGTAATTTTGTACTTTATGTTTCACTGTATTTGAATATTCTTTCTCGAATGGTTTTGATTGGAGCTGAATGGTAAACAAATTTCTATTTATTAACCATTTACTTAAAGTGGATAGTATTTTGTCGGGGTGCTGCTGCCACATTTTTATGCCCGCAAAAACATCATCATCATCAAGCATTGCAAAATTTGACAAAGCAACTTCATCACTATAAAATTGACCAATCTCAATTTCATTAATTAAAAAATAATAGAGTGCTGGTGTGCAGATAATTTTCTCCTTATTTTTTAATAAAACTTTAGCTCTTCTTAAAATTTGAATAAGTAAATGTTCGGCAGCAACTGTAGTTTTGTGATAGTAAACTTGCCAATACATTAGTCTGCGGGCTAAAATAAACTTTTCTACACTATATATACCTTTCGCCTCTACTGCTAAGCTGTCATTAATTACAGTTAGCATATTTATTATTCTATCGCTACTAATTACTCCTTCTGATACTCCGGTGAAAAAGCTATCACGCTTTAAATAATCCAATCTATCCATATCAAGTTGGCTGGATACCAATTGATGAAGGAATTTTTTATGGTATTTATTTTCGAAAATTACTATTGCTAAACTCAATTTGTTATTAAACTCAACATTTAACTTTTTCATAAAAAGCAATGACAGCTCCTCATGATTTACATTTTTAGTAATTGAATATTCTAAAGCATGAGAAAACGGCCCATGTCCCATATCATGCAGCAAAATAGCAAGGGTTACCGCTTCAGCTTCTTCATTGTTTATTTCTACGCCTTTAATTCTTAAACTTTCAATTGCTCTGCCCATAAGGTACATAGCTCCTAATGCATGATGAAATCTAGTATGCAGCGCTCCAGGATAAACCAAGGAGGTTAATCCTAATTGTTTAATTCTTCTTAAACGCTGAAAGTAAGGATGTTCAATAATATCAAAACAGATTTCGAATGGGATACTAATGAACCCGTAAACAGGGTCGTTAAAGATTTTAAGTTTATTTGCCATAGCTAATTTAGGCTCAAATATCTAAACTAAAAAGAGGTATCAAAATAATATTTTCGATACTTATAAATTCTAGAGTTACCATAACTTTAAATAAAAAAATTGAATAGGGTTACTTTAATATCAAGTAAATACTTATTTTCGCGCTTCAATTTTTTAAATAAAATAATATATGTCATATTTATTTACATCCGAATCAGTATCAGAAGGGCATCCTGATAAAGTAGCAGACCAAATTTCAGATGCTTTGATAGATAACTTTTTAGCGTTTGATCCACAATCAAAAGTAGCTTGCGAAACATTTGTAACTACAGGACAAGTTGTTTTAGGTGGCGAAGTAAAATCTAAAGCCTATTTAGATGTGCAAAATATTACCCGCGATGTAATTCGAAAAATTGGATATACAAAAAGTGAGTATATGTTCGAGGCAAACTCTTGCGGAATACTTTCAGCAATTCATGAGCAAAGTGCAGATATAAACCAAGGTGTTGACCGTAAGAAAAAAGAAGAGCAAGGTGCCGGTGACCAAGGTATGATGTTTGGATATGCAACCAGTGAAACCGACAACTACATGCCTTTGGCATTAGATTTAGCGCATGCAATTTTAATTGAATTAGCTGCATTACGTCGCGAAAATAAGGCAATCAAATACTTACGTCCTGATGCAAAATCGCAGGTAACTATAGAATATAATGACAACAATCAGCCTGTAAGAATTGATGCTATTGTTGTTTCAACACAACATGATGATTTTGATGCAGAAGCTAAAATGTTAGCCAAAATAAAGAAAGATATTGTGGATATTTTAATACCGCGAGTTAAGAAAAACTATCCAAAATATGCCCACTTGTTTAATAATAAAATTAAGTATCATATCAATCCAACGGGCAAATTTGTAATTGGTGGCCCTCATGGCGATACCGGTTTAACTGGTCGTAAAATCATCGTTGATACTTATGGTGGAAAAGGTGCTCATGGTGGTGGTGCTTTTTCAGGTAAAGACCCTTCAAAGGTTGACCGCAGTGCAGCATATGCTACACGCCATATTGCAAAAAATTTAGTTGCGGCAGGTTTATGTACTGAAGTTCTAGTGCAAGTATCATATGCCATTGGCGTTGCACAGCCAATGGGCATTTACATCAATACAAACGGAACTTCTAAGGTTAAGTTGACAGATGGTGAAATTGCAAAAAAGGTTGAGAAAATCTTTGATATGCGCCCTTATTTTATTGAGCAACGTTTAAAACTACGTACTCCAATGTATAGCGAAACTGCAGCTTACGGACACATGGGTCGTAAAAATGAAACAGTTACTAAAACATTTAAATCGCCTGATGGTAAGTCAAAAACTATGAAAGTAGAATTATTTACTTGGGAAAAATTGGATTATGTAGCTAAAGT
>JBEIDK010000015.1:0-41868 GCA_040383485.1 Flavobacteriales bacterium | reverse complement strand
TAAGGTTACCAAATAAACTCCATCTAAATAGTTTGAAATGTCAATTGAAAATGATTTAGCATTTATTTTTTCTTGCATTATTAATTGTCCTAAAAGTGATTCAATTTTATAAGACTTAACTTCATTGTCAGATTTTATAGATACAAAATTTGTCGCTGGGTTTGGGAATAATAAAGACTTATGAGATAGCGAATAATCGGTTAAAGCGGTCGGATAATCTTGGTAACAACTTGTAAAGTTTGGATTGCTGAATAAGGTTACTCCGTTTTTTTCGAAGCATAAAAGTGATGGGTAATAAGCGTCGAATACTACAAATCCTGTTATTCCAGTATTAAACACTCCCATAGTGCTTCCAATTCCCTCAATCCAATATTCATCAAATCCTGTGTTCTGATTGACTCCTGAGATTTTTATTCTTTTATGGTAATTACTACCAATTTGTATACTGTCAATTAAATCTACTTTAATTAAAATTGATCCTATACTAGAAATAAATGAAAGGGGATAAACAAATATAGTATCATTTGCTGATAGAGAGAAGTCGTAAAGTAAATGCTCTTGAATGTTACCCGATGCTATTGCAAAAACCTTTTTCAGGACTGTATCTTCTCTTAGTAAAGCAAAAAAGCTTCCTGTGGTCACAATGCTGTTATTTGTAAAATAGTATTTTTTATAGTCAATCAGGTTGTAGGTTGAATCGCCGTTTACAAAATATTTTTTATTGTTAACCGACCAAATTGCATTAGAATCAGGAAAGTGAACATACTGACTTATCGAAAGTTTTGTAAACAGCATAAATATTAAAATGCATAAAAATTTTCTCATTGTTTTATTATTTTTTTATTTATAATTCTATCATTTTTCGTTGTAATCCTAATAAAATATATCCCTTTAGGCAGTTCACTGATGTCGATAGGGAATGTATTGCCTTGAAAAATAAGTTTACCATCTAATTGAAATAATTGATAGTTATAAATTTGAGATGGATTTGATATGTATAACAAGTCAGTTGCAGGGTTTGGATAAACGAACACTTCTTCATTTTCATTTACTTCTGTTACATCATCAGTACAACTTGCATCTAAACAACCGTTGGCATCTGTTTTAAAAACCCAACCTCTGCGGCCAACAATTATATTATCTACATAGCCACAACCAACAAAACCTTGGTTGTTAGGCAACTCATCCATGTAGGTCATCCATGCCAATTCTCCATATTGGCTATCATCTGTTGCTTGGTATTTGCGCATCCAAATACTATCGCCATCTAAAGAAAATTTGAATAAGCAACCAGTGCCATGCCCAATATTTATTGTACCGTTAAAAGTAACTAAACCATCAGTCCCACAGCCAACAATTGTATTGTCTGCTGCTATCATTACTTTAACTATTTCAGCATTAGCACTTGTTATACCAAAAGTTTTGCGCCAAATAAGGTTTAAATTTTTATCATAACGGGCTAAATATTTTTGTTGCCAAATACCATCGCTGGTATTGCTTGTTATAAAACCTTTGCTGTAAAAGCCACCAATAATAAAATCGCCATTAGGCAATACTGCACTGCTTTCTGCACCATACCACTTGCCACCAGTAGTTTGGTAAGTATCTATAATGTTACCCAATGTGTCGAGTTTGTAAATAAGAAGGTTAGTGGGATTGTTGGAATTGTTGATTTGTACTTTATTAATAATTAAGTAATAAAAATCATTATACTTAAAAACATCAGTTGGAATATTCCAATAAATACCTGGTGAATAAGATTTATTTAATATAATGTTATTCAATGTATCAATTAGTATTAGTCTAGCCTTTGACGAGGCACTACCGTTGGAATCTTGCACATGTAAAAGGCAAGCGTTTAAGTTTGGCAACAGCTTTTTCGATGACGAAATTATAGGTGTCTCAATATTATTTTGACTTTGGTACAAGTAAACCTGAGATTTTGTTAAATTTTGATTAATAAAATAAGCAAACTGCTTATATGGTTTTTGGGGTTGATTAGGATAGCGCATTTCTCCCTTTAGCGAATTTGTTTCAAACGTATTATTATAAGGGTAACCTAAAACGTAGGTTGAATCGATAGAACCTATGGCAGTATCAGACAGAATATTACCATTATTGTCGAATTGAATGATTGATATATGTACAAAAGGTATTGAATCAGTATATTTAACTGTATTTGCAAAACTTTTTATATTATTATTTTTGCCATTAATGCCAAAGTGAATTGCTCCATAGTTCATATCAGGACTCACATAATTAAAACCCTGTGCCAGTGCTTTTGCACAGAACATTAAAAAAATAAAATTTGTAATAATTTTTTTCATAATGTGAAAAACAATGCGTAAACAATTACTTACGCATTGTTTTTAATTTAATTGTGAATTACCACTAATTTTAAATTACTGAGAATTTTGCTATTAGTATCATATAATTTTACTGTGTATGAACCAGCTAGAAGTTTACGTGTATCAATTTCAATTACTCCTGATTTTAAAGTAAAGTCGCCTTTAACTATTTTACCATTTACATCAATAATTTGTAAACTATTAAAGTTATTTATTTTAGAAATGTCAATATTAAACAAATCATCTGCTGGGTTGGGGTAATTGCTTACAATAATTTCTGAATTATTGCTTATCGGTTGCAACAGCTTTAAAGTTCTGCGTTTATTGGGTTTAGTATTTGCCATACGTGCCGAAGATTCATTACCTGGATATATTATTTCTGGCAACAAATTCTCACCTTTTGCAAGTTCATAAACATTGGCTGCAAGCACGGCAGCAATTCCAAGTTCGTTGTCATTACTTGCCATCTTACGCATCAATTCTAATTCGGTTGGGTTTAGTTGCTCCACTGTTCTACCTTCCTGTATTAATTGTTGGTGCATAGTATACCATTGTAACATTGCGTTGCGTTCGGCAATTTCGTATCTGTCGAGTTCTTTTACTTGCGTTTGATTTACTATTTGCAATGCGGTTTCTGGGTTGCCCATTGCAAGATAATCGTCGGCTATCATGTAAATGGCATGTGGCGAACCTATTGTGTAAAGCCAATACCTAAGTTGTGCGTGGTTAAGGCTGTCGGCTGTGGTATCGTTTAGCAAGTGGCGCACAATTGCCCAAGCATCAGCTTCGCGTTCGTATTGTTTTTGTGCAAAGGTTTGTTCTAACATTGTACGATTCGTTTGATAAGTTCCTGCTTCACGCAAAAAATCAATCATCCACTCGTCCATTGGGTTAGTTTTGTTTTTGAGCATATATAATAATTCTTCGCTACACGCAACATCGGGGTTGGCAGCAATTACTGTAAGTAAATCGGCATTTGTAAGTATGGTTGTGCCATCAGTAAACTTACGAACAACCTCTTCACTTAAATTGGGCGAAATTGTTAGAAGTTGATTCTTTATATCTTCGATACTTGAATTACTATTATTTGTAATTGTTTGCAAAAGACTATGAGTATTACCTCCATCTATTAAATTGTTATATATAATAGCTGTCGCTAAAAATTGACTATTATGAATAGCAAATTTTGCAAGTAACTGAGCATACTCGGTTGGGTTTAGGATTATACCGTTACCACCACTACCAAGTGAAGAAGGACAAGTATTTGAAGTTCCTTGCAGTAAGGTTACATTTCCACTAGTAAACCAAGGTGTCTCATTATTGCTATTGAAGTGGAGGTAATTAATAGGATTTAAAGTATTATTGTAGAAGTCGGATTCGTTGTTGAAGTTTGTATGTGTAAAAAGGTTACCTGCTGCTTTTTGGTTGGCACTTCCATTTCCATTTCCACCTTGGTAAAACCTAATGCCCATCATAGGGTTAGTACTTGTGGCAGGTGTGGCGGCAACCGCAAAATCATAGGTTTGAGGAAAATTGTGATCATTGTTGTTACATAAAAACTGTAGGCCTCTGAATTGTTGGCTTGCACTAATAGCTGAACTTCTGTTTTTACCATTACTTAAAAAGCCTGTTTGGTTGCCTCTAGAGATGTTACGGTAAACTTCGTTGTTATTACCGCCAGTACCAACAACTACAACAGCAGCAGAATTAGAATAATAATTACCTGCATTCTCAATGCAATTGCCTTCTATTTTGTAGCCGCTGTAACCTCTTTGTACAATACCATTATTATCGGCAGTATTAAGAGGGTTGTTTCCAAGATATATTTTGTTTTGAGTAATTGTAATAGCTGGTGCGCCGTTACTTTCAATTGCAGTTACACATTTTGTAAATAAGTTTTGTGTGATGTTGGTAGTACCAACACCATTATAATTGCGACCAAAATCGGAAGTTGGGTTGCCAGTATTTACTACAACAATACCTTTGTTTAAGTTTTCAAATTTATTAGGATGCCAATTTGCATTACCTTCATCGCAGTAGTCTAAAACAGGATTGGTAAGAAGCCCTGTCACATCAATTTTTGATACATGAATGTAAACACCATTACCAAGCATGGCTGTATTATTTGCGGCAGCATAATTATTGCTAAAAGAGGAACTATAAATGTGTACCCCATATACGGCTTTACATGTAATAAAATAGCTGGGTAAAATATTATTCGGCAAAGCTTGAGTAGTTTCAAAAATGCAATCTCTAACATAACTTATATTATTAAAATTAACGTAGTCTTTAAGTATAATTGACGATTTGCAATTTCTAAATGTTGAATTGGTACATTTTACTATACCTCCGCCCGAAACTGTATTAACGTAATAACCAGTATATATGCCTGTTTCGGCTAATTCAATAACTGCATTATTTTTTAGTTCAACCAAACCTTGGTATAAGTCGCCTTGTGCATCATGCTGTATTTGATTTTTAGCTGGTGTGCCAAAAATTACAATACCTTTCCAAAGCCCCTCATGCTCGGGTCCTGCATTTCGCGCAGCAGTAATGGTGCCACCATCAACAATTAATTGTCCACCTTTTTCAACAACAATTTTTGCCTCTGGAACCATTTCTAATCTGCACTTAAGTGTTAGTGTAGCTCCTTTTTTTACAACAATATCATTGTAAGACTTAAATGTAAAATCCCAAGTTTCGTTGGTATTAATATTGTGGGGTGTTGTTGAATAGCCATAGGCGAAATGTCGGGTTTCGGAACCAGTACCTAAGGTGTTAATGTCTGTTTGCAAGGCTCTGTGCATTCTTCCCATTTGTTTTGGTGAAATTTCGCCATTGCCATTTGTTTGAGAATTCATGAGGTTAGATGGGCTATGCAATGATGGATAAGCGCATTGGTAAATATCATCAAAATAATTATGAGTTTGAGTATAAAAAAAACTCTTTTCGCTGTTAGACATTTCAATATGAAATATTCCTAACCTATGTCCCAATTCATGAGCTAGATGAGTATGAAAATAGAAAAAATCTGAATTATCTACCCAAATAGAATTTGGTGTGCCACTTTGATTTGAAGAACTTACATAAGGCAAAGCTTCTGGGTCAGTAGTTTGAATATATGGTATTTTTTCATAAGACCATCCGAGTGGGCCATTTGGCACATTAAAAGTCTTCATTAAGTAGCAGTTGATATTATCCTTAGCTGGAGGGTTTAAATCAAAATGATGAGTTCTTGCGGCTAAATCTAAATATGCTTGACCTAATATACCTGAAGTGCATGAAGTGCATGTGGAATTATTTACATCGCTATTCATATAAAAGTAGTAGTGTTTAATTACATACCTAATTTTAGTATTAGGCAAAGTTTGCGGATTACAAATTTGCGTACCGCCTGGCAGTGTTGGTGTTTGTGGACTGTAATATTGCTGGTTAAGCCAAGTTTCATATCTGGCTGTAAGGTCAGTACCTATAGCTAATGGGTCATCTGGTATTAGATTACCAAATTCATCATAATACGTAGCGATAGGATTCCCTTGTGAATCGTAATAATTTGGCATATTTATCAAAACAGGTGTTTGACCACTATTATAGTCATAACATTGTGGTCTAATTTCAAATGGAAAACCCGTACCGTCATTATTACCAAAAACAACAATATTTATTGGTATAATTTTTTCCGCAATAATAGGATTGGTTATTGGAATATAAAAATCTTGATTTCTGTACTTATTAATGTACGTTGCAGATTGTGATGTACAGTTCTGCGTTTGCATTGATTGGACAGATTGGCTGCTTGGTTGAGTAATTATTATTTGGTTGCCACAACCCATCAATGCATTTGTTTGAGCATTGACAACGTTATTAAGTAGTAATAACATCATTGACAATCTAAACAATGCACAATGAGATGGAGACATTGTTACTAATTTGCCAACGCTTATTTTACGTTGCTTCTTTGCCGGGACTGGAAAAGCTAATGCAGCTTTACTATGCTTTTGTTGCATAAATAAATTAGGTGTGTTTAATTGATTTTTCATACTAATATTTGTTTAATTAATTGGGGAATTTATATTGAATTTTTTTTTCTTTAATGACAGCAATTTTTGTTTTTTAAATTAAGGATAAATGTAATTTTTTATATAATATCAAAATAACTTTTTTTAATATTTTATTGTTATGTTATTATTAACAAGAAGTGTCAATTCTTAAAATATAAACATAGCTTGGGGTAAAAACTACCAGTATGTTTATTTGTATCTTATTTGTTAGGTCGTTGATTTGCTATTTTTGAGTAAGGTCGTAATGAAAAGTGGTGGCGAAGCCACCGTTTTGTATTTATGTCGTTTTGGTGGTTAGTTGTACAGTGCATTTATATAATTTACTAAACTTATAATTTGGCAACAAGGGTTTTGTGGCTGGAAAATTTTAGCTTTTTAAAATTTTGCTTTTTAAATTATTTAATTTCAGGCAGAAAGTAAATTCAAAATTTTAAAGTGCTAAAATGTGGGTTGGCCAAGCGTTGGCAAAAAAAATATTAATGTTAGAAGTGTCCACTGTTCGAAGGAAATTGATTGCTCACAACTCACTTAAATGGATGGTTTTTAAACCCTTACCTAACCACTTTACAGCAGATATGCGAAACTCTATTTCGAATGTTGTTTTACAATAATATTGAATTCTGTTTTAAATTTGAAATAAACGATAAAAAGAGGCTGGTTTAAATGAAAGATTTAATATTGAATTGTTACGAAGCATTATCAAAATGTTCTCATCTCCTGCGTTGATGCTACTCCGTTTTACTCGCTAGTGATTCAAATAAAAAAATAATCATGATTAAATGCCCATTTATAGAATCCGCATTGCAAATGCTAATAAGTCGGAGCAGGATGTATTTATAGCTGCCGTACCATTTTTCAATCGAACATAATTTTCAACAACAATTTGTTGGTATTTAAAAAATCTTTTTTATATTTGCCGTCCATTAAAAAAAACATACGAAATGTATTTATCAACAGAAGTAAAAAAAGAGATTTTTAAAAAGCACGGAGGTGCTGATACTAATACAGGTGCTGCTGAAAGTCAAATAGCTTTGTTCTCTCACAGGATTACACATTTAACTGAACACTTAAAGAAAAACAAACACGATTTTGGTACACAGCGTGCCCTTATAAATTTAGTTGGTAAGAGAAGAAGAATTTTAGACCACTTACACAAGACTGAAATTATGCGTTATCGTGCAATTATTAAAGAATTAGAACTAAGAAGATAAATTTTAAGCGAAAAGCAAGGCAATCGAAAGGTTGCCTTTTTCGTTTTTATAACATTTCTAATTCATCACTCAAAATTCAATATTTATAATTTATACAAACCCGTTGCAAAATTAAAGATGCCTTTGCAACATAAAACAACTAAAATGTTATATAATACAGTAACACAAACAATTGATTTAGGCAACGGACGTACCGTTAGCATAGAAACTGGCAAACTTGCCAAACAAAGTGATGGCTCTGTTGTAGTAAAAATGGGTAATACCATGCTACTTGCAACAGTTTGTGCAAAAACAGATGTAAAAGATGATGTTGATTTTTTACCGATGAGTGTTGATTATCAAGAAAAATTTGCCTCTGCTGGTAAAATTCCTGGAGGATTTTTAAAGCGTGAAGGAAGATTGAGCGACTATGAAATTTTGGTTTCTCGCTTGGTTGACCGTGCTATGCGCCCGCTATTTCCAGAAGATTTTCATGCAGATACCCAAATATTAGTTACACTACTTTCTCATGACGAGACAATATTGCCTGATACGTTAGCTGCTCTTGCGGCTTCTGCAGCAGTAACTATCTCGGATATTCCTTTTAACGGACCAATTGCCGAGGTGCGTGTGGCAAGAATAGATGGTAAATTCGTTATCAATCCATTAGCAGCTGAGTTAAAAAATGCTGATATGGATTTGATGGTTTCTGCTTCTATGAAAGATGTGAACATGGTAGAAGGCGAAATGAAAGAAGTTTCGGAAGAAGTGATGGTTGAGGCTATTAAGCTTGCACATGATGCAATAAAAATCTTATGCCAAGGACAGTTGGATTTAGCTGCTAAGGCAGGTAAAGCAAAACGTGAATACAGCCACGAGAACAATAATGATGAATTAAAAAAACAAATTCACGAAGCTTGTTATGACAAGGTTTATGCCGTAGCTAGTCTTGGCAATCCAAACAAAAATGAGCGTAAAGTGGCTTTCAAAGCTATTAAAGATGAATTTATTGCAACTCTTGAAGCAGAATTTGCTGAAGAAAATAGTTTTCTTATCGGAAAATATTATCATCAAACTGAGTGGCATGCTGTGCGTGCTGCGGTTCTAAAGGAACGCAAACGTTTAGATGGACGTGTTCTTGACCAAATTCGCCCAATTGAATGTGAAGTAGATTATTTGCCTTCACCGCATGGTTCTGCATTGTTTACAAGAGGTGAAACACAATCATTAACTTCTGTAACCTTAGGTTCAAAATTAAGTGAACAAATGATTGATGGTGCAGTTTTTTCTGGGTATAATCGTTTTATACTACATTATAATTTCCCTCCATTTAGTACTGGCGAA
The DNA here is from genome assembly GCA_040383485.1 of Flavobacteriales bacterium. GTDB lineage: Bacteria > Bacteroidota > Bacteroidia > UBA4408 > UBA4408 > JBEIDK01. Next base: position 32,925 of record JBEIDK010000015.1, on the reverse strand, counting down.
GTAAAGCCAATGCGTGGAACAGGACGTAGAGAAGTAGGACACGGAAATCTTGCTATGCGTGGCTTAAAACAAGTTGTTCCTGACGACTGTGCATACACAATCCGAATTGTTTCTGACATTTTAGAAAGTAATGGTTCATCTTCAATGGCTACAGTTTGCGCTGGTGCATTGGCTTTGATGGATGCTGGTATACAAATTACTAAACCAGTTGCTGGTATTGCAATGGGTTTAATAACTGATGCAACAGGTAACTATGCAATTTTATCAGATATATTAGGCGATGAAGACCACCTAGGTGATATGGACTTTAAAGTGGTTGGTACTAAAGATGGTATTACTGCTTGCCAAATGGATATTAAAGTTGATGGTTTAAGCTATGAGGTATTAACACAAGCATTAATGCAAGCAAAACAAGGACGTTTACACATTCTCGGTGAAATGAGCAAAGCAATTAGTGCCCCACGTGCCGACTACAAACCACATGCGCCAAGAATTGAAATGATTGAAATTCCAAAAGAATTTATTGGAGCAATCATTGGCCCTGGAGGAAAGATAATTCAAGATATTCAAAAAACATCAGGCGCTACAATTACCATTGAAGAAATTGGTGAAGTTGGACGTGTTGAAATTTCATCTCCAAATAGAGAAAGTATAGAAGCAGCATTGAAAAGAGTACGTGATATAGTTGCAATACCTGAAGTTGGTAAAGTTTATGAAGGTAAAGTAAAAAACATACAAGCATTCGGAGCTTTTGTTGAATTCATGGCAGGTAAAGATGGTTTATTACATATTTCAGAAATTTCTCACAAACGTTTAGAAACAATGGAAGGTGTGCTAAAAGAAGGAGACATGATTAAGGTGCAACTAATGGAAATTGATAAGAAAACAGGTAAGTATAAATTATCACACAAAGTTTTATTGCCAAAGCCAGAACGCGCACCATCATCAGTTGACGAAAAAGGACAGGTAAGCTAAGCTTCTAAATAAAATCAAGTAAATAACGCGTTAGAATTTTTAATTTTAACGCGTTTTTTATTAACACATATAATTTTAAGTGTTTAATTTAAAATTATTGAAAACAAGAATCTTTACTTTTTTTACCAATTAACTTTCGTTATAAGGCCTCTTTCATGCTTTCTTTGTAGTAATAATAAGCAAGAAAAACATGCACAGCTTTTTAGAGTACTTATCAGTCATATTAATTAGTACCATAAAAGTTGGTTTAGGTGGAATTCCTCTTTCAATTGCTCTTGGTTTCGATACTAAAACGATTATCTTGCTGAATATAATTGGTGGGTCAATTGGCGTTTTTTTCTTTGTATATTTGAGTAATTGGTTGAATGAAAAACTTAACACCTACTTCAAAAAAAAGTCTAATCAAAGAAAGTTTACTAGAACAAATCGATTTATTATTAAGGTAAAAACTCATGGCGGCATTTATGGACTTTGCCTAATTACACCGCTTTTTTTTTCATTTCCATTGGGTTGTTTCGTAACGGTACGTTACTTTAAAAACAAACAGAAAATAATTGTTATTATGTTAATTTCAGTGATTTTTTGGAGCACAATATTAGGAAGTCTGGGAGGTTTGGTTTAAATTATTTTTGTTTCAAAATAATATCTTTATCAATTGAAGTTTCAAAAGAACTTTTACCCATGACTGTTACCACATCTGAATAATCTTCATGATTTTTAGCGCTTGCTGTAAGTTTATACTTTCCAGGAGGAAGTATAATGCAAAATCTATTTGTCTTTGGATTTGGAAGATACTCTCCTACAACTGAGCCACTTTCTGAGTCTGCAATAGTAATTGCTGTAGAAGTTAATGGGATTGACTTGTTTGATGAAGACAATTGACCTTTAATAACCGATAATTCAGCATCCACATTACCAAATGTAACCCTGTATAAATCCATATCTCCGAAACCTTCAGGACGTAAAGCTGATACGTAACCATAACGGCCTTTTCCACTCATACATAAATTTAAATTATCATATGCATCATTCAACGGAAACCCAACATTAACTGGACTCGACCATTTGTTAGTAGCACTGTCAAGACTAATTTTAAAAATATCAAATCCTCCCATAGTATTATGTCCTTTACTACTAAAATAAATGGTACTGCCATCCATAGTCATGTTAGGATAATCATCGTCATAGGTAGAATTGATTTGTGGACCCATATTTAAGGCTTCGCTCCATGAGCCATCTGGCAATACTAATGAACGATATAAATCGAAACCACCATAACCGCCAGGTCTATTACTACTAAAGTAAAGTGTTTTACCATCAGGTGAAATTGTTGCAGCATTTTCTATGGATAATGAGTTTACATTACTATTTATTTTAAATGGTTTCATAATATCATTTTCATATTTGGGTCCAACAAATATGTCGCCAGAACCGTCAGTTGTGTTGTCGTAATTAAAAAGCAATGTCAATCCATCTGCAGAAACACCAATAATTTGTTCATCGTTAGCTTTAGTGTTAACTACTTCGCCAATATTTTTGCTTTGCTGCCATTCGCCCATGTAAACTTCACTTAAATAAACATCAGATGTGAAAATTCCATTTGCTTTTCTAACACCATCTAAATCATTTCTTGAGTTAAAAATTAAAAATGATTCATTACTACTAATAAATGGTGAGTATTCGTTAAAAGGAGTGTTTATTTTTGGACCAAGATTTTCGAATGTTATTTGTATTGGCTTTGAAACTAATTCTTTTCCGTAATTACAGATTTCAATATCGCGTTCAAGCTTTATGGCATCAACACCATCTATTTTTCCTAAAGATTTTGCTTTTTGAAAATATTTTAATGCATCATCAAACTTATTAGCATAAGTATAAGCTTTTGCAAGATAATAAAAAGTACTACTATTACCATTAGGCTTTATTGCTAGTGGTTCTAAGAATGAAATAGCAATAGACCTGTCGTCATTTAAATTTAAATAACATAAAGCAATTTGGTAGCTTAAGTAATCATCGTTAGTATTTTTTTTAAATAACTCTACATATTCAGTTAAAGCATCACGATAGTTTTTAAACTTGAACAAATCATCAGCACGCTTTGAATCCGGGGTTTGCGCAATAAAACATATTGAGTTTAATAATAAACAAACGCAAATTAGAAATTGCTTATTTAATTGAAGTATCCTCATAATTTATGAAATCGAACAAATAGTTTGCACGAAAATATTAAAATTTCGCATTGAAAAGCAATTAAAATAAATTAATCGATGACAGTAACTAAAAATCCGTTATTAAAAGGATCTATTTCATCACTTAATTGCTTTATAAATCCTATCCCATACTTTGAAAAATAATACAAAAAATTATCGTTTCTTTCTTGTAAGCCGCCATTTGGAAAATATTTATTTTTGAACTTTAAGATTTGGTTTAAGTTTGTTTCCTCATTACGTTTCTGCGCCTTTAGTATTTTTTGTTCAATGTTTTTTATTAATTCAGAAGCTTTAACTGATTCAGCTTTAACAGTACTTTCAAGTGTTTTATCAATTAATATCGTTTTTTGATTTATCAATAAAAAAATTTGTTGCAATGCTAATAACTCATCTTCAAAACTAACCTCAGTTGTATGAACTTTTAAATATTTTTTTTGTAAAAGTTGTGTTTCAACAAAAATCTCATTTAAATTAAATCCAAGATTGGTAAATTTTTCGACTATGTTTTTTTCTAGAATAAGTACCGAATTTCGTAACATCAATATTGGGAAAATAAGATTGTTTTCGGCAAACATTTCTTTTAATTGAAGCCAATAAGTAATCTCTGACCCTCCACCAATGTATGCTAGATTAGGTAATATTGCTTCTTGGTACATTGGACGAATAACAACATTTGGACTCAATTTTTCAGGCTTGTTATTTATCAATTCTTGTAAACTTTCTATTGAAAAAGTTTTCTCAGAGTCCTTTAAAATAAATGTATTTTCTGTTTTGTCGATACGCAATCTTTCATTGTTATCTAGTAAAAAAAAATTAACTTCTCTTGGACTTATTTGAGACTTTTCAATCAAACCGTCAGCAATCAACTTCTTTGTGTTTGAATTAATAAAACTCAAATTTTTATTATCCAAAATATCGCTATTGATAACACTTTTAAATTCGTTTTTCAATACATGGCTATCAGCATCTAGAATTATCAACCCATCATTCTTAAATAATTCATGCACAAAAATTCTTGTTGCTGTTGCAATATTGTGGTTAGACTGATATGCCTTTTTTAATAAATCAATAGCAGTTTTTCCACACTCAAAATTTTGAATAAGTTCTGAAATTTCTGAAATTGTAGTTTCAATATTGTCTAATGAAATTTTTCCGACGCCATTGCCTATTTCTGAGCTTGTAAATTCAATTTTTTTGTTGAGTAAATTAATATGGTTTATTTCTGCAAAATCATGATCCTCTGTTGCCATCCATAAAATAGGAACAAAATTATTTTCAGGTATCTCAACATTTAATTTTTTAGCTAAATTTATTGTACTAATTATTTTATAAATGAAATATAATGGGCCAGTAAATAGGCAACATTGGTGCCCAGTAGTTACAGTAAATGTATTATCACTCAGCAACTTATTTATTTGAGAATTAGCATTTTCATTGTCATCAATATTTTCGTACTGAGATAATAATGCTTCTGTTAGAACCAAACGATTTATTTTACTTTTCTGTTTTAATTCTATTTGTTTTTTAATTAAATCAATAGATACGAATCCTGATATATATGGTAAAAAAGTACTGCTCTTCTCTTGAAATTGATTTATTGTTTCGGAAAACATTTTTGTTTCTCGAAAACTAAAATAAGTTGAGGTTTTTATCATTGTTTATTTAATAAGCAAACAATGGCATCTTTTCCATTAATGTATTCACTGTTTTTTTAATTTCAATTAGGCGTGAATCATTATCACGATTAACTATTGCATCATCAATTAAATCAGCAATTTTTGGTATTAAATCTTCTTTCACCCCTCTAGTAGTTATTGCTGGTGTTCCTAATCTTATACCAGAAGTTATAAATGGAGATTTGTCATCAAAAGGAACCATGTTTTTATTAATGGTAATATCTGCTTTCCCTAATGCTGCTTCCGCATCTTTTCCAGTGGTGTTTTTAGTACGCATATCAATAAGCATAGAGTGATTTTCTGTTCCACCACTTACTACGCCATATCCTTTAGCTATTAGACAATCAGCCAATAAGGAAGCATTTTTTTTCACTTGCATTTGATAGTTTTTGAAATCGTCAGTTAAGGCTTCGCCAAATGCTATTGCTTTCGCAGCTATAACATGTTCTAAAGGTCCACCTTGTGTTCCAGGAAATACGCCACTATCAAGCAATGAACTCATACTTCTTAATTCTCCTTTTGGTGTGGATAAGCCGAATGGATTTGGAAAATCATTTCCCATCATTATTATTCCTCCTCTAGGGCCACGTAAGGTTTTATGAGTTGTAGAAGTAATTATATGGCAATGCTGCATTGGGTTGTTTAATAATGATGTTGCAATCATACCTGCCGGATGTGAGATATCTGCCAACAATAAAGCCCCAACGCTATCAGCAATTTCGCGTAAACGCTTATAATCCCAATCACGAGAATATGCTGAAGCACCACAGATTAACATTTTTGGCTTTTCTTTTAACACCGTTGCTGCAACAATATCATAATTAATTCTACCTGTTTCACGCTCAACACCATAAAACGTTGGGCGATATAATTTGCCACTAAAATTTACTGCAGAGCCATGCGTTAAATGGCCGCCATGACTTAAATCAAAACCAGTTATTGTGTCGCCAGGTTTTAAGCATGCAAGCATTACTGCAGCATTTGCTTGTGCGCCTGAGTGAGGTTGTACATTTGCCCATGCAGCACCAAAAAGTTTTTTAAGCCTATCAATTGCTAATTGCTCCACCTTATCAACCACTTCACAACCACCATAATATCGTTTGTTAGGCAAGCCTTCGGCGTATTTATTAGTAAGCACACTTCCCATGGCTTCCATTACCTGATTGCTTACATAATTTTCTGAAGCAATTAATTCTATACCAACTGATTGGCGATGGTGTTCTTCGCTTATAAGATTAAATATTATTTCGTCACGTTGCATACTTTTATTTTTAATTGAATTTTTTAGGTAAGTTATAACCTGAAACTATTTTAAGTGATGATATAACTAATTGATTATAGGAAATGATATTAATTTAATAAGGTATTCTTGCAGGCTTCAAGCATTGCAAAAGCTTCTTTTTGAGTTTTACTTTCTGCATAGGTTCTAAGCACTGGTTCAGTGCCTGATGCTCTAATCATAATCCACTCATTTTCATTAATAAAAAACTTCCATCCGTCAAGGTCATCCATACGGTCAACCTTGTAATTGCCAAATGATTTGTATTTTCCAGATTTACAATTTGCAACAATTTCGTTTTTTACAGCTTCCGTCAATGTTAAATCATTGCGTTCAAAAGCAAACTCACCTGTAATTTCATATACTTCTTGTATCAAGTCATTTAAAGATTTACCTGATTTAGCCATAAATTCCCAAATTGTCAATCCCATCCAAATTCCATCACGTTCAGGAATATGTCCTTTAATGGCGATACCACCAGACTCTTCTCCACCAAGAAGAACATCCTCCTTTATCATTATACCGCAAATGTATTTGAAACCAATTTTAACTACCTCTAAATCCAAACCATAATGTTCACACATATTTTTTATTTTTACGGTTGTACTAAATGCAGTGCAAACTTTCCCAGTCATGCCTTTATATTTTACCATATAATGTATTAAAAGCAAAATAATATGATGAGAATCCACAAAGTTTCCTTTACCATCATATAACCCTATACGGTCTGCGTCGCCATCTGTAACCAAACCACAGTCAATATTTTCGGAAATTTTAATCATTTCAGAAAATTCTAATAAATTTTTATGAATTGGCTCTGGAGCTTGCCCCATAAAACCTGGATTATAATCACAATGTAAAAAAGTAATATCCGGAAATAATCTTCTCATCACATTTTGTCCTGCACCATACATCGCATCATAAGCAAATTCCATTTCAGAATTTCTAATTAGGTCCAAATCAAAATTAGCTTCTACATGCTCTACGTACATAGTCTCTAAGTCAATATATTCAAGCAAACCAGACTTTTCAAATTCTGCAATTGTTTTTGAGTCAAGATCAATAGTATTTTTATCTTGAATAATATCTTCAATTTCTTGAACCTGCTCTGGAAGCAATGGGCCACCATATGAACCTTTTAACTTAAAGCCATTGTATGCAGGAGGATTATGGCTTGCCGTAATTATTATCCCTAAGTCAGATTTAGTTTTTAATGTGCCCAATGAAATCATTGGTGTTGATACAAAGTCCTTTGCAAGAAATACTTTTATACCATTTGAACATAGAACTTTAGCGGAGGTTTCAGCAAATAATTCACCTGCAAAACGACAATCATGACCTACTACTACACTTTTTTGGTTGTTCTTTTTTAACCATTTAGCAGTTGCATCGCTTACTCTAGCCACATTTTCAACCGTAAATTCTTTTGCTATGATTGCTCTCCAACCATCAGTTCCAAACTTTATTTTTGTCATCTTTAATTATTTGTATGCAAGTTTAATCTTTTTTCAATTACTCTCTATCTATCAGTTAAAATAGCATTAAAATTAGTAGAGTTTAACCTTGTATTTAGAAGCCATTTTCTGAATACTATCATCATTTATAAAATGTATATTTTTTGAATTATGATAGTTTTCGACAGTAACAACGTGAATTTGGTAATCATATTCCTTTGCTAATTTAAAGTAAACTTCTATTTCCCAATCTAGTGTAAAGGTATTGTCAATGAAAATTTTTTCAACTTTGCTTATTATGGCTTCAATTGTTTTTTCTTGGCAATCTTTATATGCTAAATAATTTTTATCGTATTCAAAATTATATTCTCCAGTAACTTGATTTGTAAAATAGCTGTCAACAGAAAAAACAGGATATTTGCCATTTTCAGAAAGTAAATTACCTAATGTTGTTTTACCACTTCCAGGTAAACCTCTCAATAAAACAATTGAATTCATTTCTGTTTAGTATGCTCTTGCAAAAACAACTCTTTCATTGCTGGGCTTACCTGAAAGAATACATTTACCAATCTCTTGCTTATTATTTAAAGGAATACAACGTATTGTTGCTTTTGTAAGCTCTTTAATTTTCAACTCAGTTTCAGTTGTTCCATCCCAATGAGCATAAACTAACCCACCTTTGTCAAGAGCAGATTGAAACTCCTCAAATGAATCTACATATTGTGTACTATTTTCCCTGAAAGATAGTGCTTTATTAAAGAGATTCATTTGAATTTGTTCTAACAAATTTTCAACTTTTATAGCAATATCAATCTGAGAAAGTGTTTCTTTTTCTTTGGTATCTCTTCTAGCAACTTCAATTGTATTATTCTCTAAGTCACGAGCACCTAATGCCAAGCGCACTGGCACACCTTTTAATTCATATTCTGCAAATTTAAATCCTGGGCGCTGTGTATCCCTATTATCATACTTAACACGAATGTTTTTCGCTTCCAACTCTTTTTTAATTTTAGCAACTACATCATTAATTTGATTTAATTGTTCTTCGCCTTTATAGATGGGAATAATTACAACTTGATAAGGGGCTAATTTAGGAGGAATGACTAAACCAGCGTCATCACTATGAGCCATAACCAAGGCTCCCATCAAACGAGTACTAACGCCCCATGATGTTGCCCAAACAAACTCTTGTTTACCTTCTTTATTCGCAAACTTAACATCAAAGGCCTTCGCAAAATTTTGGCCTAAAAAATGAGATGTTCCCGCTTGCAATGCTTTTCCATCCTGCATTAGAGCCTCAATACAATATGTTTCAATAGCGCCAGCAAATCTTTCATTTGATGTTTTCATGCCTTTAATAACAGGCAATGCCATAAAATTTTCAGCAAAATCTGCATATACTTCCAGCATTTGTTTTGTTTCAGCAATTGCTTCATCTGCTGTTGAATGAGCAGTATGTCCTTCTTGCCACAAAAATTCTGCTGTACGCAAAAATAAACGAGTACGCATTTCCCAGCGAACCACATTAGCCCATTGATTTATCAATAATGGTAAATCACGATAGCTCTCTATCCATCCTTTGTAGGTATTCCAAATAATTGTTTCTGACGTTGGTCTTACTATTAGCTCTTCTTCTAGCTTGGCATCTTCATCTACAACAATTTTGCCATCTGGTCCAGTTTTAAGTCTGTAGTGCGTAACTACTGCGCATTCCTTAGCAAAGCCATCTACATGAGATGCTTCCTTACTAAAAAAACTTTTAGGTATAAATAGAGGGAAATAAGCATTTTCATGACCAGTGTCTTTAAACATCTTATCAAGTGCAGCCTGCATTTTTTCCCATATGGAATATCCATAAGGTTTGATTACCATACATCCTCTAACTGCAGAATTTTCAGCTAAATCAGATTTTACAACCAAGTCGTTGTACCATTTTGAATAATCTTCTTCTTTACTTGTAACTCCCCTATTTGTTAAATCTTTGGCCATTTTTTATTGTTTGGTATAGTTATTGTTTATGTGCAAATCAAATTAGAATTTTTACGCTTTCAAAAGTATTTAAAATCTAAAAATTTTAAAGGATAAAAAACATTAAAATCATAATAAAATGAAAACAATTTATCAAATCATCATTTTAGCCTCTATTTCAGTAACAATATCTTGCAATACCTCTAAGCAAGCTTCAAGTATTCATGATGATGTCTATTATTCTACAAAAGATAAACCGCAGCAGGTTTATACTCAGTCAACGAATAGCAGTCAGCAAACAAGCACGGCACCAACTCAGCAGTATGATTATGTTCAACCTCAAACAGCCACTAATAGTCAATCATCAGTAAATGGACAAGGAAATACTTATGTGACAAATAATTTTAATTATGATGATTATTATGATTATAGTTATGCATCTAGACTAAGAAGATTCCATGGCAATAATCTAAATTGGAATTATTATGATAATTATTATACCAACACCTATTTTTATGACTATAACCCAAATTCTTGGGGCAATAGTATCTACACTTCATATAGTTTTTTTAATCCTGGTTATTCAACAGTGATTTGGAACAGACCATTTGGTTGGGGTTTTGGATATAATGGATTTTACAACTACAACTATAATCCTTTTTGTGGATGGAATAATTCTTGGTACGACCCTTATTATAACCCTTATTATTCATTTAATAACCCTTGGGCTTGGAATAACTCTTTTTATGGATGCTACAATAGCCCTTGGTATTGGAATAGCGGATGGGGATACTCAAACGGTTTTGGCTTTAATAACGGCTATAATCAAGGTTTCTATAACGGCTATAATCAAGGTTTTTATAACGGTTATAATCAAGGACTTTCAAACTCCTTTTTTAATAATAATGGTAACTATTACAACAGCTTTGACAGAACTAGTCATATTTCAGGACCAAGAAACAGCGTAAGTAGCAGTGGTAGACTTGCGAACAAAAACTCAATAGCAGAAAAGTATGAAAGTGCAGTAGCTGTTGATAAAGGCTACATCAATGAGCTTAGGAATAACGGTTTCCAAAATGAAATTAAAAATCAAAATACTATTGATGTAAGAGACAATAGTGTTAAAGGAGAATCTAATCAAACAATAAAACCTTCATTTGATTCAAAAATTAATGAAGCCAAAAATCCAAACTTAAATACTGGTAATAGTAAACAGCCTAATTTTGATATTAAAACACCAGAAAACAATAATCCGAAGATTATAAATAACAATGATAAACAACAACCTGTTTTATCTGAACCTAATTTAAAGACGCCTGATGCTAAGAATTATCAAGATTATCCAAAACAAGAAATTAAACAGCCTAGTAATTTTGATAATCCTTCAAAAAATTGGATTCAAAACAATAATGAGCAATCCAAACCAAACGAACAGCCTAGGCAATATGAACAACCACTTCAACAAGAGCAACCGAGACAATACGAACAACCGAGACAGTATCAACAGCAGCAACCTAGGCAATACGAACAGCCAAAACAACAGGAGCAACCTAAACAATACGAACAGCCGAGACAATATCAACAGCAGCAACCTAGGCAATACGAGCAGCCGAGACAAAATGAGCAACCTAGGCAATACGAACAGCCGAGACAAAATGAGCAACCTAGGCAATACGAACAGCCAAGACAAAATGAGCAACCTAGGCAATACGAACAGCCAAGACAACAAGAACAACCTAGACGATACGAGCAACCTAGACAACAACAACCTAGAATGGAAGCTCCAAGAAATAATAGCCGCCCATCAATGCCCGGAATGTCGCAACCAAGAGGCAGTGGAAGGAGATAAGATTTGTTAAATGCAGTAAAATAAAATTAATATTTAGAATTGTTATTAAATGAAATTTAAATTAATTATATGTTCATTATTGCTAGTTAACTCAAATTTGAGAGCACAAACTGACGCTGATGCATTGCGTTACACTATTCCATTTGCAGGTTCGACAGCAAGGAGTGCGGCTATAGGTGGAGCATTTGGTGCTATTGGAGCGGACTTTTCATCACTGTCAATAAATCCAGCCGGTTTGGGCGTTTATAGAAAATCAGAGATTAGTATTAGTCCTTCATTTCAATCAACAAATAAAAAATCTACATTTTTCGGAACCGCCAATTCAGAAATTCAATCGACAGTTAATTTACAAAACTGGGGCTTTGTTTTTTCATCTAAGCTTGGAAAGGATGATAATTTACCAGAATGGAAATATTTTAATTTTGGTATAGGAATGAACCGATACAATATTCTTTCAAGCAATACATTTATTTCAGGAAATAATCAAATTTCTTCGATTGGTGATTTTTTCGTAAATCAAGCAAATGGAACTCCATCTGAAGATTTAAATGGATTTCAGTCTGGTTTAGCATATAATGCTTTTTTTATTGATCCTGATACTAATGTTGTTGGAAATTATATTTCAATTTCAAAAGGAAATAATTTGAAACAACAAAGTAAGGCAATCAATTCTCAGGGAAGCGTTGGTGAAACTGTTCTTTCCTTTGCCGCAAATTATGCTAATAGATGGTATTTTGGAGGTACAATAGGGATTGCTAAAATTAATTACGCCGAAAATACTACTTTTCTTGAAACAGATAATAATAATTTATCAAATCGTTTCAAGGAATTTGAATATAATGAAAAACTAACAACGAGAGGAAATGGCTTTAATTTAAAAATTGGAACAATCTATAAACCAACTGATTGGATTAGACTTGGGCTAGCATTTCATACTCCAACAAGTTATAGTTTAACAGACAATTATAGCGCTTCAATGACAACATATTTTGATTCAACCGACATAAGCAAAAATGCCTTAGCAGATAATGCTGGAGGATATACATATCGATTTAGAACACCGTTAAGATTGATTGCAAGTTTAGGGTTTGTAATTGGCAAGTATGGTTTTATTTCTATAGATAATGAATGGTTAGACTATAGGACTTTATTACTAAGGCCAAATAAAGACTTTAGAGATGTCAATCAATTAATATCAAATAAATACACTAGTACGAATAATTTAAAGATTGGTGGTGAAATTAATTTAAAACCTTATGCAATAAGACTAGGCTATTCTAATTTTGGGAATGCTTTTAATACCAACTATAAAAGTAATAATTCAATAACAAATTATACATTTGGGATTGGTTATAGAAATAATAATTTCTTTATAGATTTTGCTTTTATTTACTCACAAAGCAAAACTGACAAATACTATCTTTATGATTCGAATTTAGTTCCTGCCACAAATATAACTACTCAAAGAAGCACAATAATAAGCACTATAGGTTTTAAGTGGTAACTAATTATTGTATAAATTTAAAAACCCTGGGTTTGTTATTATTTGAAATCTCAGTTTTTAAATTCCAAACAATTGCAAATTCATAAGAACCAAAACTTTTATTAGCTGTGCTAAGTTTTGAAACTGTTGCTTCATAAGCTAGATAGAATGAAAATTCTTTATAATCGATTTTTACTCGAGGAATTATAGCATCGCGCCACCTATATGCTAAGCCAAAACTAACTGAAGATTGTTTTATGTAATCTGTAAATTTAGAGTCGCTGCCTTTTATAAATTTTAAATATAAGCCAAGCATAACATTTTTTTGTGTTTGTTGCCATTGGTAAATAAATGAGGGCACAAGTAATGTGGTTGCATTTCTAGAAGTGTAAATTTCTCCAGTTCCGTGAATGGTATATTTTCGATGAAGTACATCTGACTTCCCATCTAATGATTTAGGTGTTGAGTTTAAGGAAATTTTTGGGCTAAGTGCATGGTTCACTGCTGCGCCTAAATTAAACTTTATGATACTTGATATTTTTTTGTTAAATAAAACCCCACCCGCAAAATCATAAAAATCAATATTCCTAGTGTCATAATATTCACCACCCACATTTGATTGAAATACTTGCCCGTTCCATTGACTATCCCAGGTTAAACCTGTATAATCTATTGCCCTTTGAGAAAGTCCACCTTGAAGACCTACAGATAAGAAATCAGATAATGTTGAAGAAAGACCTTTTGTGTAACTTACGGATAAATTAATATTGGTTTGTTTAAGTCCTGCAATCCCTTCTTCATGACGATATCCATTAACACCAAAACCTAAAAAATCTGACTTATCTTTATTATAATAAAATGCCAAATCACCTTGTGCTCCAATTGTAGTATATGGCTTTGAGTTATTAATAGCACTTCCTTGACTACGATATATTAATCCAACCCTAACATCTCTATTTATTACACCAGTAAGAGCTGGATTTAAATATAGTGCGCTAGCACTCATATTTGAAAACGTATTATCTTGAGAAAATGTTATTTCAGTTGTTAGAAATAACAATACAATATACATACTAATTTTTTTTATCATAATATCCTCTATCTTATTAGTAAAAACTTACCACTAAATTCAAATGGTTCAAAATTAAAATATGCTCCTGTAATATGATATATATAACCACCTTGCTCACAAGGTTCATTTTTATAATTACCGTCCCACCCATAATTCTGATATTTTGAGCTAAATACTCTTGTTCCATTCTCATCAAAAATTTGCATTAAAAAAGTTTTAGGTTCAAATTGGTTTTCTTTACTTCTACAATACAAAATATCATTTCGACCATCGCCATTGGGAGAAAATGCAGTTGGGATAAAAAGCTCCTTGTTAGGTAATACTGATACAATTACTTCTTCAACTACCAAGCATTTTTGAGTACTCAATACCGTTAAGGTATATTTTGTTGTTCTTGGAGGTGTTATTTTTGGATTTGCAGAATTAGGGTTATTAATATATTCATTTGAACTTGGTGACCAACTTATTGATGGTCCATAATAATCGCCTTGAATTTCTAAGGTCGCTTCTGCTCCATAAGCCATTTCAAAATCATCGTTTATTGTAATATTTGGTGCGTTTTGAATTTCAACCAATATAACGTTAGAAGTAGATTGATTATTTGTTAAACATGGTGCAGTTATGGTCATTATGCAACTTATAGGTTGACCAATAGCAACGCTTGCAACGTTAAGTGTTAGCCTTGTAGGAATAGCTTGAGGAGGCAAAGTATTAGTACCAACAATCCAATTGTAGGTTGCACCCGGAATTGAAGGTGATACAGTGAATACTGCAACGCCATTAACAGGGTCGCAAAAAGCTTCATTTTGAATAATGCTTATTGCAGGAGGATTTGCAACTATTGATAGTATTGTAAGAGTAACTATGACTGAATCTTCATTATTTGCCAAGCAGGTAGCTGCGCTAGTAACAAATAATTTAATTGATGCTCCCGCAGGAATAGCATTTGTTGTGATGTTATCTGTAGTACCAAAAACTACTGGGGCACCCAAGCCAACTGTATATTCCCAAGAGTATGTATATGGTCCAACACCTTCTGTAATATTAGAATTAAGAGTAACATTAGACCCTTGACAAATTGTTGTCTCACTCGAACTTGCAGTTACTTGAAAAGGCACATTGTTTCCAATTACAATACCAATACTATTTGAGGTTGCAGTGCTATCTGTGATGCATTCACCAGTAATTACTACCTCACATCTTACAACTGAATTAGCGGTGATTGAGCTTGTGGTAAATGTTGAAAGTGTTTGCCCAGTAACTTGTGAATTATTAATAAACCATTTATAACTAGCATTAGCCAATACAGGATTTAAACTTGCATTAAAAGTAATGGTAGAGCCTGAGCAAATTGTTTCTTGTGGAGTATCTATTGTAACTTGAAAACTATCTAGGGCTGCAACAATGTTTATGAGTCCAGATGTGTCTCCAACTGTTTGTGTGACAAGTTCACCAACAGTTAATTGATAGTTACCTGATGGGATTGTACCTAAAGGAATAGTTGCTGTAATTGGACTAACATTAGATGCACCAATTATATTTGGAGGGATTACTAAGAAACTACCATTTTCATCTGATAGTATCACTTGAAATAATGCAGTTGAGGCAAATCCTGTTGGAGTGAAAGATATATTTAGAGTATTGGCTCCTTGCTTCAAGCAAACAAAATTTGTATCGGCTGCTACATTTGTGATTGTTTGAGCATTTGCCGAAAAACTAAAGATATTAAGGATAATTGTTAACCCAAAAAACAATTTTGTGAATGAATTTATTCTCATATTGTGTTTATCACAAGTAATATTAATCCGCCAATTTTACAAAATTTTGTTTACAAACCAAAACAATAAGCGAATTAGAAGAAAAACTAATAAAGTTGCATATTTTTTTTAAGTTTGCGAGCTATTTCAAATAAAGTAGAAATGGCAACAAATTCAAAAATTATTTCAGAAGGTTTAACCTACGATGATGTACTTCTTTTACCTGCTTATTCTGAGGTATTACCAAGAGAAACTGATACATCATCTTATTTTACAAGAAAGATAAAACTACCAACTCCTATAGCTAGTGCTGCTATGGATACTGTTACCGAGCATAAGCTTGCCATTGCTATTGCGCAAGAAGGCGGTATTGGAGTTCTGCATAAAAGCATGAGTATTTTTGCTCAGGCAGCTGAAGTAAAAAAAGTGAAACGCAGCGAAAGTGGGATGATTCAAGATCCTATTACAATGCTTGAAACCGCTAAAGTAATAGATGCCCTTAATCTAATGAAAGAAAATAAAATTGGCGGAATTCCGGTTGTAAATGCCGAAAGAAAATTAGTAGGTATTATTACTAATCGAGATTTACGTTTCGAGAGGCATTTACAAAAGCCAATAACTGATGTTATGTCTAAAAACCTTATCACTATAAAAACTGGTAAAGATTTAAAGGCTGCGGAGGAGGTATTACAAAATCATAAAATAGAAAAACTACCTGTTGTAGACGATAATTTTAAATTAACAGGACTCATTACCTATAAAGATATTATTAAAGCTAGAATTAGGCCCAATGCTTGCAAAGACGAACTTGGTAGATTAAGAGTGGCTGCTGCTGTAGGAATTACAGCCGATACGTTAGAAAGAATTGAAGCTTTAGTAATAGCTAATGTTGATGCAATTATTATCGATACTGCTCATGGACATTCGAAAGGTGTGATTGAAATGTTGAAAAAAGTTAAGTCAATATATCCAACATTGCAAGTTATTGTAGGTAACATAGCTACTGCTGATGCTGCAAAAGCATTAGTGGATGCTGGTGCTGATGGAGTAAAAGTTGGAATTGGACCAGGAAGTATTTGTACCACAAGAGTAATTGCAGGTGTAGGAGTTCCTCAGCTAAGTGCAATTATGGATGTTGCAGAGGCATTAAAAAATACAGGAGTACCTCTTATTGCTGATGGAGGAATCCGTTTTACTGGTGATATTGTGAAAGCATTAGCAGCAGGAGCATCAAGCATTATGGCTGGTAGTTTGTTTGCGGGCGTTGAAGAATCTCCTGGTGAGACAATTATTTTTGAAGGACGAAAATTTAAGTCATACCGAGGAATGGGTTCTATTGAAGCCATGCAGCAAGGAAGTAAAGACCGCTACTTCCAAGACGTTGAAGACGATGTAAAAAAATTAGTTCCCGAAGGAATCTCAGGGCGTGTGCCTTACAAAGGAACCTTAGCCGAAGTGGTGTACCAAATGATAGGTGGCTTGCGCGCTGGCATGGGATACTGCGGAGCAAAAACAATTACCGATTTACAAAATGCTAAGTTCACAAGAATAACATCCGCAGGCGTTCGCGAAAATCATCCGCACGACGTAATTATTACAAGAGAAGCTCCTAATTATAGTAGGTAGTTATTGTAATCTTATAATTTTATCTGCATTAACATCTACAATTCCATGCCAAGAATTTGGAGGAACACCTGGTATTGTTATAGTTACCGGAGGTTGTCCAGTTGTTATAGATGTTCCGGGTATTGCATTTTGAAATGCAGAATAACCATATTTACCAACTGGTAATTCATAAAAAGTTGCAACCCCAATTGAATCGTATGAGGGCAGCATATTATCATTATATCTAAAATCATTTATAAAAGCATTATGAAAATTCAAATAAACAGTAATTGGAGATTTATTTTCATTTTGTTGGTTACCTCTTGAACACCAAAACATAACTTTTACTTTTTTGCTTATTGTCTCAACAGTTTGTTCTACTTCATCAACAAGTTTTCTGTTCTTCGAAAATGCCTCAAGTTTCACGGTCAAGGTTCCATCAGAAATATTATATGGCAATACAAACTGAATAGAATCTTTATTTGTTGAAGTTACACCGGTTGAAAATGTCCATCTATAGGTGGTGCCAAGAGTTGAACTGTTTTTTATTATTACAGTATCGCCAGCTATGTAGCTTTTTTTGTTAAACTCAAATGAAGCATTTGGTTTTTTGGTACAGCCTCCAAAAAAAATAATAATTACTAAAGAAAGATTTAAAAATATTTTAGTTTTCATGATTTGTAAATATTAAAACAAACATAGAAAAGAAATTAAAGTAATTTATTCTCAACCTAAATTTTACAATACTTAAATTGAATTTTGTAAGTAGTACTTTTTATAAATATAATTACAAAAAAAATGTGAATATGAAAATATTGGTTACAGGAAGCAACGGGTTACTTGGGCAAAAGTTGGTGTATAATCTTGTTAATGATAGTTCTATTATTCTTATAGCAACAGCACGCGGGGAAAATAGACTTATGCTTCAAAATGGTTATCAATATGAACCACTGGATATATCTAATAAAATAGAAGTAGAACAAATAGTAGTTAAATATAAACCTGATTGCATTATACATACAGCTGCTATGACTAATGTTGATGCTTGTGAAGAAGATCCTATAAACTGTAAAATTCTAAATACCGATTCTGTTCAATTTTTTGTAGAAGCCGTTGAGAAATATTCACCTCTGACACATTTTATACACCTATCAACCGATTTTATTTTCGATGGAGAAGAGGGTCCATATAATGAAGAAGCGAAAGCAAATCCAGTAAGTATTTACGGTCACAGTAAATGGAATGCCGAGAAAATTGTGCAACAATCCAAGATAAACTGGTCTATTGTAAGAACTATAATTGTGTATGGAATAACTGACAATATGAGTAGAAGTAATTTAGTTTTATGGGCTAAACAGAATTTAGAAAACCAAATAGAAATAAATGTAGTTGATGACCAGTTTCGTTCGCCGACTTTAGCAGAAGATTTAGCGGAAGGGTGCATTTTAATTGCAAAGAAGAAAGCTTATGGAGTATACAACATTAGTGGTCCTGAAACTCAAAGTATTTTAGATTTAGTGTATACAGTTGCTGACTATTTTAATTTAGACAAAAAATATATTAAACCGGTATCTTCTAAAAGTCTTAATCAACCTGCTATGCGCCCTCCTCGTACAGGATTTATCTTGGACAAAGCAAGGCGTGAATTAGGATATAGCCCTCATTCATTTGTTGAAGGAATAAAAATAGTTATGGATCAATTCAATAATTACCAAAGTAAAAAAAGACCATAAAAAATTTGGTAAAACTCAGCCAAACAATAAACCATATAAAATATCGCTATTTTCAATAATTATAAGTTGTTAAATTGTAATATTAAAATTACTCTACAGTAACACTTTTGGCTAAATTTCTTGGCTGGTCGACGTTGCAACCACGTAATACAGCAATATGGTAGCTTAACAATTGTAATGGAACAACCGAAAGCAATGGAACCAGACAATCATCGCATGCTGGGATTTCAATAATATAATCAGCCATTGATTTTACAACTTCGTCACCTTCAGTTACTACCGCTATAATTGTACCTTTACGCGCTTTTACTTCTTGTATATTGCTTACTACTTTTTCGTAGCTACTATCTTTAGTTGCGATTACAACTACTGGCATATCCTCATCTATCAAAGCAATAGGGCCATGTTTCATTTCTGCAGCCGGATAACCTTCTGCGTGTATGTATGAAATTTCCTTTAACTTAAGCGCTCCCTCAAGCGCAACAGGAAAATTATAACCTCTACCTAAATAAAGAAAGTTTCTTGAATCTTTAAAAATTTCTGAAATGTATTTAACCTTTTCATTAGTCAAAAGTACTCTTTCAACTAATTTTGGAATATTCTCTAATTCACTTAATATGTGGTGAAACCTAGTATTGGTTAATGTTCCTTTCTTTTGAGCAATGTGCAATGCCATGAGCGTTAGAACGGTAATCTGAGATGTGAAGGCTTTTGTTGAAGCAACTCCAATTTCTGGACCTGCATGTGTGTAAGAGCCTGCATGTGTAGCACGCGCAATACTTGAACCTGCAACATTACAAACTCCAAATACAGTAGCTCCTTTTTGCTTTGCCAATTCTATTGCTGCTAATGTATCAGCTGTTTCGCCACTTTGTGAAATAGCAATAACAACATCATTTTCTCCAATAATTGGATTACGATATCTAAATTCTGAAGCATATTCTACTTCAACAGGCACCCTTGTCAAGTCCTCAAACAAATATTCAGCAACTAGTCCTGCATGCCAACTTGTGCCGCAGGCAACAATTATGAAACGATTAGCGTTCATAATTTTATTGTCGAACTCATTTATACCACCCATGCGTACATAGTTTTCATTGGCGTTCATACGTCCACGCATGCTGTCCAGAATACTTCGGGGTTGTTCAAAAATTTCTTTTAACATGAAATGAGGATAGCCTCCTTTTTCAATTGCTTCCAAATTCATCTCTAACTCTTGCATGTATGGAGTTTTGCTTAAGTTTTCTATGGTTATCAACTTAAGTTTTTCACCCCTTCTAATTACGGCAATCTCCTCTTCATCTAGATAAACTACATTTTTAGTGTATTCAATTATGGGAGTAGCATCCGAGGCACAGAAAAATTCATCATCGCCAACGCCTACTACTAGCGGGCTTCCTTTTTTTGCTGCAACCAACAAGTCAGGTTCATTTTTATCCATAACAACAATGGCGTATGCTCCAACAACTTCATTTAATGCAAGCCTTACACTTTCTACAAGGTCATGATTGTCTTTTTGCTGAATTTCTTCAATCAAATGAACCAAAACTTCAGTATCGGTATCACTTAAAAAAACATGCCCGCGTTTTTGTAATTCTTGTTTTAAAGGGGTAAAGTTTTCGATAATTCCATTGTGTATAATTATGAGATTACTATTGCCAGAAAAATGTGGATGAGCATTAACGTCATTAGGTACGCCATGAGTAGCCCAACGTGTATGGCCAATACCCACGGTTGATGTTGTATTTTGATTATTGACATGAGCTGTTAAGTCAGAAACTTTTCCTTTGCATTTGTATACTATTAATTCACCATTAATATTGAGACCAACACCAGCACTATCGTAACCTCGATATTCAAGTCTTTGCAATCCTTTCATAATTATAGGGTAAGCCTGTTGTTTACCTATATACGCTACAATTCCACACATGTTTTTAAAATTTAGTGTATTTAATTTTTAGTTTAATATTATTTCCTGTTTTAAGTACAACTTTTCTAGGAATATTACTCCTATTATCACAAGCTATTAAAAATCCTTTAATATCCTCATTCGTGTTAATAACATGCTGCATTGTTCTAGAAATATTAAAGGTATAATTTTTCTTAATATTATCGTAACTTCCATTAGGTCCAAATCCATCTAATTCACCTTGGTCTTTCAATACCTCAATTGAACCATTTTTGTCAATATACCACATTCTTAACTTTGCTGGATAGGGATAATTTAAAATATCACTTCCTGACCATTCTTCGTTAACAGGTATTTCTAATTCTGCTTTTGTTATTGCTATTGGTGATGATTTATCGAATATATTATTTAACTTACAATAAATCTTTCCAATAGATGAACCAAATCCTTGAATATAAATGTTTTCATTATCAGACTTTAGTGATACTAAGTTTTCATTTATAGTTGACTTGTAAACATTAACTCTTCTACATCCGGTGGCAACTCTAAAATCAATGCGTTTTAATTCATTATTCTTGTTTTTATAACGCAAAACCAGCTTGGTGATATCATCTTTTAAATCAAAGCCAACAATGTTACCAACATTCATTATTTGGTTTGTATTGTTTGATTTTATGCAAAGTCCCTTAAAAAAAGCAAGTAGACTTTCGTCTGAAAAAAGCGATAATCTGCCCTGTTCTGTTGAAAGAAATTTATTAAAATAAGCAGCAGGTAGTTTCACGTGCAGGTAAGCTGCTCCCACATCATATCCGGTTGTTGCCAACATATTAGGAACTACATTTATAATAGAATCGTAAATTGGCGGGTTTAAGCCTATAAAATCATTAACATCAGTATTATTATAATAGGTTTTTGAGTCATCTAATTTTTCTTGTAGCTCATAAATTTGAATATGTTGAATATTTTTGGGTGTTGTACCAAAAACTCCGTAATTACTCAAACTGTATGCTAGTTGAAGTGTCACATCTTCAACTTTATATACTGAATCTTCAATTATCTTTTGAACATCTACTGCTATTTTAGGCAAGTAAAACTGAGTCATAAATGAACACTCTAATTGTCCAAATTTATCATTTGTATAACTACCAAAGTAATTTATGGCACAAGCCGATTCGTCGGTAATAATTGTAGTATCTATAAAAGTTTCAGAACTAAAATTAGAAAACTCCAGCTCTTTATGGTTATAGTAATCTTCTTCTGGAATTATTCCGTTGCCTAGTCCTTCTCGTTTGTGACATGAAGTAATTACTATTATAGTAAGTAATAAAAAAATTATTGCGGAAACTTTAGAATGTTCCCGCAATAATTTAAAACCAATGTTATTTTTTGTCATGTATCAATTCTACTGTATTAAATTTATACAGTTTATTAAACTAATTCAGTTACGCCTTCAAGAATAGAATCATAAAATGCAGAATAAGCATCTAAATACTCATCATTGTTTTTATACTCCAAGAATGTTTTTCCTGATTTTTTAATATACTTAGAAACGTCACTATTAATTTTTTCAGAACCTTGAATAATGGCATCTGAGTTATCAATTGCAAACTTTTGAACATTCAAATAAGTTGGGTCTTTTATTGTTTTTAAATCGGAATCTTCAATTCCGGTCATTTGAATTTTTTGTGCGTAACGTTTATTTAGTGATGGAGAGAATTCATCGTCGTATACATTATAGATGACCTTTGATTCTGCAAATAAAGGATCATCTTTATATACTTTCTTCACAAGAATAGCCATTGGAGCAGTAAACCAACCGTTGCAATGTATAATATCAGGTTGCCATCCCAGTTTACGAACTGTTTCAATTACTCCTCTACAAAAAAATACAGAACGCTCATCATTATCTTCAAAATAGTTACCATCTCCATCTTTTAGTATTGCCTTACGTTGGAAATATTCTTCATTGTCAATAAAGTAAACCTGCATTCTACTTTGCTGTATACTAGCTACTTTTATAATTAATGGATGGTCAGAATCATCAACGATAATATTCATTCCACTCAGCCTAATAACTTCATGCAACTGATTTCTACGTTCATTTACACAACCATATCGTGGCATAAAAGTTCGAATTTCTCTACCTCTTTCCTGAGTGCCTTGAGGTAAAAAACGGCCAATGGTACCCATATGTGTTTCAGCAACATAAGGGGTAATTTCTTGAGATACAAAAAGAACTTTTAATTTCTTCATTCTATTTTAAATATTAAGTATGAAAAAGTTTAGGAAACTGCCTAAACAAATAATTGGCGACAAAATTAAAGAAAATTTTTGAATATCTCAAAGTTTATAATGTATGTTTGAAGCGTTTTAACAGAATTTGTTCTAAGTTAGTCTGGAAACCAAACATTTATGGAGCTTTACACAAAAATTATTGACTTAAAAGAAGCTATTTCTAAGAAAAGGCATACAT
Organism: Flavobacteriales bacterium; assembly: GCA_040383485.1. Classification (GTDB taxonomy): domain Bacteria; phylum Bacteroidota; class Bacteroidia; order UBA4408; family UBA4408; genus JBEIDK01. The sequence continues at coordinate 9,482 of JBEIDK010000015.1, read as the reverse complement.
CTATTGGATTTGTGCCAACAATGGGAGCCTTGCACAAAGGCCATATAAGCCTAATAAAAAGTGCTTTATCAGAAAATGATTTGGTCATCTGTAGTGTTTTTGTCAACCCTACTCAATTTAATAATGCACACGATTTAAAAGTTTATCCCAGAAATATTGAGTTGGATAAACAGGTGTTAGAAGAAGCAGGTTGTCATTTTTTATTTGCTCCTAGCATTGAAGAGGTATATCCTACTGCTGATAGTTCTAAAAATAGTGCAAACGACTACGGTTTATTAACAAAAGTAATGGAAGCAACCCATCGACCAGGGCACTTTGATGGCGTAATAATGGTTGTAAAAAGACTTTTTGAAATAGTTGAACCAACCAATGCTTATTTTGGTGAAAAAGATTACCAGCAGTTGGCTGTAGTAAGAAAATTAGTTGAAAAATGTGAATTAAAAACAATAATAGTGGGATGCCCGATTATTCGTGAAGAAGATGGATTAGCAATGAGCAGTAGAAATGTAAACTTAAATACTGAAGAAAGAAGCGCGGCCTCATTAATACCCAAAATATTGATGGAAGCAAAAAATCAATTCAAAAACAAATCAATTTTAGAATTAAAAAATTGGGTTTATGAAAATTTTAATAATAATAAATTCTTGAAGCTAGAATATTTTGAACTAGCAAATGCAGATTCATTAGAAACATTAAGTGATGATTCGAATTTAGCTAATGTAAGAGGTTTTATTGCTGTTTACTGTGGAAAAACAAGATTAATTGACAACCTAAAATTCTCTTAAATCAATTATTTTATTGATTTTCTTTCTCTCCATTGTTGGTTAAACGATTTATCAGCTGCTATTGGAAAATCTCTTCTGCTGCCCCATGACTTTTTAAAAAATTGGCGAAGCATAAAGTTCTTGAAAGTTGCTCCTCCTTTATCCATTACATTTCTTTTAAGCATTGCATTTTTCCAGAAGTAAAAACTAATATTGTCTTTCTTTGATGCTAAACCACTTTTAATAAATAACTTTCTGTTATGTAATAATATTTTTGAAAAATCAATTTTAACAGGACATACTTTTTCTGCTTCACCGTCTAAGAGATTGGCATAATAAAGATGATTATAGTCTTCTTGATGCTGTATTTTTGATGAAACAATACAACCTATTGGACCTGTATAAATAGAGTCATATGCTTTTTTAGTTACAATATTGGAAACATTACAAATAGACAAACATGCATTACAATGTATACAATTTAGTGCTGTTTTTTGTGCATTATCTTTTTGAATAGAAGTTCTTCCATTATCTACTAGCAATAAGTAAATTTGATTATCAGAATTTCTACTTCCAGAAACAAAATTAGAAAATTCAAAACTACTTTCGCCAATTTTATTTAATGCTTGTAATTGCAACAATAAATCTAATTCATTTAAGCTCTGAGTAATGCTTTCTATGCCAATTAAATAGACTTGAATATCTGATTGTTGAACTATTTTTTGTTCACGCAAGTTATTGTTAGCAGTAACAATCATGCCACCTTCTACGCAAATAAAATTTGCTTGACAAACAGTCATTTTGTAGGGTTCTTGACCAAATATGCTTATTTTTTCTCTATTTAACCCAACTTCTAATTTTAACTCTTGTGCAATGCTTGAATCACCAAGGTATAAGTAATTGCATTTATTTTTTTGTGCAATTTTTATTATTTCTGTTTGAGCTTCCTTTTCATTATTGGCCCAAATTACTTTTCCCCCATTTTTATTAAAGTTAGACTCAAAGTCTAATAATACTTTATCTAAATTATCAAGTGCTTTATTCCTGTAAACATTAGCCCTAGACTTTGCTAATTCGTAATTTGAGAAGAAATTTTTAGCTGCTTCGGATTTTTGTATTTGTAATTTTTTTGTTTCACTTGCACGCTGCCTTGATAAGCTATTAAAAGCGTTATCTTCGGCGGTGTTAAGAAATATATCATATGTTGCCATCTTTAATACTTAAATTTTATTTACTCTAATTTGATGACGACCACCTTCAAATTTTGTATCAAGAAAAACTTGAATCATTTCTAAAGCATTTTCAATTGTCACAAATCTTGCAGGAATAGCTATTACATTAGCATTATTATGTAACCTGGATAGCTCAGCAATTTCCTTATTCCAACACAAAGCACTCCTAATGCCTGCATGTTTATTTGCAGTAATATTTACTCCATTACCGCTTCCACAAATTAAAATTCCTCGAACGTTGTTACCTTCAACATATTTTGCTAACGGATGCGCAACATCAGGATAGTCCATACTATTAGTGCTATGCGTTCCAAAATCATTAAACTCAAACTCTTTAAAATGCTTCTTTACTATCTCTTTTAATTCAAAACCTGCATGGTCAGCTGCAATTGCAATAATCATAATTGAAAATTATTTTGTATAAAAGTATGTCATTTAATATATGACCAATTAGTGCTTTTGTTTTTTTATCATTGTTTTTTTAACAATTGTGCAAAATACATTATGAATATAAATTTAATAAAGTTTAATGAAGATATAAAGGAGAAAAAAAAATCTATTTTAAACAGTTTTAAAAGTATAAGAAAACAGAAAACCAATAGAATTGATGCACTTTTTAACCAAATGCACGTCGATGTTTTTTCTGAAACAGATTGTTTAACTTGCGCTAATTGTTGCAAAACAACAAGCCCTGTTTTTAAAAGTAAAGACATTGAGAATATAGCAAAGTATTTAAAATTGAAGCCTACTCAACTTGTAGAAAAATACTTGTTCATGGATGATGAAGGAGACTATGTGGTTCAAAAGAGTCCTTGCGCATTTTTAAATGAAGACAACTCTTGTAATATTTATGATGTGCGTCCGATTGCTTGCCAAGGTTACCCTCATACCGATAGAAGAAAAGTACATAGTATTTTAAGCATAACAGAAAGTAACGCCATGGTATGTCCAGCAGTTAATGAAATGGTTAAGAGAATTGATTTAATACTAAACCCCATTGCTAATACTTTCCAAAAGAAAGCGATAAATAGAAAAGCACGTTGAAAAACAAATAGGCATTAATAACTTTTTTTCTTGATAACATCTGTATAATTAAAAAAAATGATACCTAATTACTTAAAAAAAAATGATTCAGTTGCGATTATAGCAACGGCAAGAAAAGTTAGCTCCAAAGAATTATTAAAACCCATAAGGCAAATTCGCAATTGGGGATTGAATGTCGTTACAGATTCATCATTATATGCAGAGGAAAATCAATTTGCTGGAAGCGACGATTTAAGGGCTAAAGCGCTGCAATGGGCTTTAGATAACTCAGAAATTAAAGCAATTTTTATAGCAAGAGGAGGATACGGCACCATGCGAATTATTGATAAAATAAATTTTAGTAAATTTAAAAAGTGCCCAAAATGGATTGTTGGCTTTAGCGATATTACAGTATTGCACTCACATATCGAAAACTGTTATGGAATATCAACATTACACGCGCCTATGCCTCTCACTTTTTCGAAAAACCTAAAGTCTGTTGAATATTTAAGAGATTTATTATTTGGCAAAAATGTTAGTTATGTATTTAAAACTAAAAGTTATAAATTAAACAAGATTGGTGATGTTAATGGAAGTATTGTAGGCGGTAATTTGTCGATACTCTATTCATTGCTTGGAAGCAAATCAGATATTGACACTAAAAATAAAATACTGTTTATTGAGGATTTAGATGAGTATTTATATCATATTGACCGCATGATTCTGTCTTTGAAACGTGCAGGAAAATTAAAAAAATTAAAGGGATTAGTTATAGGAAGCATGCTTGATATGAAGGATAATATAATACCTTTTGGAAAAAATGCTAATGAAATTATTTTTGATGCAATAAAAGAATATGATTACCCTGTTGTTTTTAATTTCCCATCAGGCCATGATTTAAAAAACTTTCCAATTAAACTAGGTAGCAATGTTACTTTATCAATTAGTGATAAAAAGTGCGAATTGAAGAATTATGAATAAATTAATAGCATAACGCGTTGTAATCCATAACCAAATTATGAATACTTTTCATTGTATAAGAATCCGTTTCAATTTTCTTTAATAATTCAGAACAATCACCTAAATATGTTTTTACCTTTTTATTAAAATTAATTGGAGTAACAAGTATTGCTTCTTCATTGTTTTTTTGAATAAATACTCGTTTTGCTTTATAAGAATAACCGTTATTAAAATTACCACTGATGCCTGGTCCGGTAGCCATATATCCACCGCCACTTGAGTATCTTTTAAAAGTAAACTCATATTGCTTTAATTTTCCATCAGTAATTAGTTTCATAAACAGGTTTTTATTTAAATTAAAAATACTGCCAACTATATATGTGTTTTTAATTGAACGCATTACAATTTTTTTTTCACCTAAAACATAACCATATTCTTTTATTTTTAATGGTTTGAGCTTTTGTTTTTTATTGTCCTTATCAATAAAGTATATTTTCTTTTGCAACAATTCAAAGTTTATTGAATTGTTACAAAATGAATAAGGCAATTTTAATTCTCCATTTATGGTATCACCAGAAATGTTTATATAATATGCGTTTACCTTGTTTAATCTTTTTGCAATTGATGCATTTGAAATAGTTAATAAAATTGCTGCTTGAAGAAAATATATTTTTGATTTTAATTTTAGCATATAGATATTTGGTAATTTAATTACTTATTTAGTGTACTAATAATTTTATTAAAACTTTCTGCATTAATAGATGCGCCACCTATTAGTCCTCCATCAATATCTTTGCAAGAGAAAAGCTCCGAAGCATTTTTTTCATTGCAGCTACCTCCGTATAAAATTGTAATATTATCTGCAATTTCTTGAGTACTATTAATTGCAATAAAGTTTCTAATGTAATAATGCATTTCTTGTGCTTGTGCTGGTGTAGCAGTTACACCAGTGCCTATAGCCCATACCGGCTCATATGCAATTATAATTTTTGATAATAAATCACTATTTAGATGTTGTGAGCATTCGAGAATTTGTGTTGCAATAATTTCGAAATGCTTACTAGATTTTCTTTCTTCTAAGGTTTCGCCAACACAAAGTATTGGTACTAAACTATTACCTAAAACCAAATCAAGCTTTCTTTTTATGGTTGAATTAGTTTCACCATAAATAATACGTCGTTCGCTATGCCCAATTATAACATACTCAACACCTATTGAATTTAACATTGGAACAGAAACCTCTCCTGTATATGCTCCATTTTCTTTATCTGCACAGTTTTGAGCAGATATTTTAATTTGAGGATGTGAACTGGTAATCTCAACAGCTTCTTTTAAATAGGGGAATGATGGGGCAAGAACTATTTGAACATTATTTTCATTATCTATAAGATTCACAATATCAGTAATTAATTCAAGTGCTTCATGATGAAGTAAATTCATTTTCCAATTGCCAGCTACAATTTTTTTTCGCATATTATTTTTTATTGCAGTAATATTAGTTCAAATAAAACAGCCATTAAGAAATGTCTCAATGGCTGTTTTTATAATTTCTATTCTTAGCTTATTCTTCTGAATCGTCCTCGATTTCTACTTTCTTGTTCGGATCTTCTTTAGGAACATAAGTAAAGCTTGTTATTCTAAAATCGGTTCTACGATTTTTTTGATGTGCTTCTTCCTTTTCTTCGTCTGTTTTCATTGCAGCAATATCTGCATCCGAAATTAATGGTTTGCTTTCACCATAACCTCTAGCAGCAAGCCTGTCAGCAGCAATACCTTTCAAAATTAAAAAATCAACAACTGATTGTGCACGTTTTTGAGCTAATTCGGCATTTGCTTTTACATCGCCACGAGTATCGGTATGAGAACCTAATTCAATTGAAATATTTGAATTATCATTTAATGTTTTGATTAAACCTGTTAATGAATCTTGGAATTGAGGTTTCAAATCCCACTTAGCTAAATCATACAAAATTTTTGGAAGCTGAATAGGAATTTCTTTTTTAATTGGTTTCATCTCCATATCCTTTTTAAAGTCAGTACCAAGTTCTAATCCAACTGTAGTAAATTCTGTCTTATCACCAAGATAATCAACTTTTTCAGCGGTTAAAGAATAAGTAGTTTGAGAATTAATTACTCGTTTACCATCAGGAGTCATATCAAAACGATAGCCACCAGTGCCATCTGTTGTAGTTTCAATTGATGAACCATCGCTGCCAGTCATTTTTACCTTAGCGCCAACAACTTTTTCGCGAGAATCTTTATCATAAACTACGCCATCCACATTAAATAAAGTTGGAGGTAATGAGAATGAATATATATCATCACCACCTTTTCCACCAGCACGGTTAGAGCTTAATAATCCTCTTTCACCTTTTGTGCCTTCCCATATAATTCCGAAATCATCACCTGCACTATTAATAGGATATTGCAAGTTTTCTACCTCTGTAAAGTTTTCTCCACTTTTCTTCGCCTTAAAAATATCTAACCCACCCATTCCGATATGACCATTTGATGCGAAATAAAAATCTCCGGTTTCAGAAACATATGGAAAATACTCATCATTTGATGTATTAATAACATATCCAGCATTTTGGGGTTCTCCCCATTTGTTGGCTTTTTTATCATAAGCTGAGAACCAAATATCCTTTCCACCAAATCCGCCAGGCATATCAGAAACAAAGTAAAGTTTTGATTCGTCAGGCATTACAAATGGTTGCCCAACGCCATAAATAGATGTATCATTTATCAATGGTAATTGTTGTGGCTCTGTCCAACCTCCGCCTTTCTTTTCTGATGACATTATTCTATAACCATATTGTTTTTTAGGTTCAACTTTGAATCTACCAAAATACATTTTTGTACGCTTTTTGTTTAAAGTGACAGTACCTTCGTTATATGCTGTGTTTATTGGAGTTCCAATAGCTTGAGGAGTACTCCAAGCGCCTTTTTTATCAATTTTCGCCTCGTAAATATCTGCAAAGCTCGAATTCATTGAAGGGTCCGTTTTGTTACCAGCAGAACCTTCACGTGTACTTACAAAATATATTGAATTATATTTCTTATCAGCATAAACAGGGGCAAAGTCCCAACCTTTTGAATTGATTGGTAGGATTGAAACAGTAAATCTTGTTGGACTGTCTTTCCATTTTTGTGCTAAGGCGCATGATTTTGCTCCATCTGCTCCTCTAGGATCAGAAGGTACCATTTTAGCGTATTCATTAAAATCAATAATAGCATCGTTGTATCTCTCTTGAGATTTTTTTGCCTCAGCCAACATTAATGTAGCATTTGGGTCAGGAAACTTAGCTTTAATTGCTTTGGCATACCAAGTTTCTGCATTTTTCATATCGTTAAGGCGACGATAACATTCAGCAACTTTATAAATTGCCTCTGCTTTTTTGGCCTTGTTGCTTGATTTTCCTGATGCTTTTTTGTATGCTTCTAGAGCTTCAGTCCACTCTTCATTATTGAAATATTTATCGGCTTCTTTATTATAATTTCTTTGTGCTTTAGCTGAAAAAGTAGCGCAAAATGCAACTGATAGGATTATCAAAAACTTGTAAATTTTCATATCGTATTATTGAAATTTGTATTAATTTAAGGTTGCTAATATATATAAATTCTTGTTTCTACAACTAATAAATAATGAAGTTGTGACATTTGAAATTTGATGAAATTTGAAAACTTGGACAAAAGACTGAACATTTAAACTGTTTAAAAATTTAATCTACTATTCATTAGCATTCCACTAGAAATCAACTTGCTAAGATAAGGATTATTAAGTGTTTGGCGCATTAGGTTTATATGACCTTCATGATGGCAATCACTTCCAATAAAGCTAATCATATTTTCTTCAATCATTTTTTCAGCTATTTTTTTGGTTGGCATACCATAATGACCAGTTAGCGAATTGATATTCATTTGAAGTAATACGCCTTTGGCTTTAATTTCTTTAAATTTATTGAAGTCGGAGAACCAAAATGGGTATCTTTCTGGATGTGCCAAAACTGGTTTGTAACCATTTGACTGCAAAGCAAAAATTGTATCATTAAAAATTTCAGGAGCATTCAAGTAAGAAACTTCGAATAGCAAATGCCTATCTTTACTTATTGTCAACAGGTCTTCTTTCCCAATTTTATTATAGAATTCATGGTCACAGTAATATTCAGCGGCTGCATTTATTTCAACACTAATATTATTTTCTTTTAATTTTTGTCGAACAATTTCCAATTTTCCTAAAATTATTTCAGGGGTATTTTTATAGGTATCACTCATTACATGGGGCGTAGTAATTAGCTTTTTATAACCTAAACCAACAAGTCCTCGTATTAGTTGCAATGAATTTTCAATGTCTACGGCTCCGTCATCAATACCGAATAGCAAGTGACTATGCATATCAATCATTACATCATTATAATCATTTAGAGTTGGAAATACTTCTTTTTCTTTATTGGAAAATAAATTGCTAAAAAAACCCATTTTAAAATATTTTGAACTTATTATTCATCGTTTTTAGATTTTACAAATAACAAGTCTTTTTCGTTATTTTAAAATAGTTTCTTTAAGCTAGTGTTATTTATTTGCCCAAATAGGTTTGTGCCTTAAAACAACTGCAAATATTTCACATTCATTTGTGTGCGCTCCCTCTAAATATCCAATGCTCATTAAAAATTCTTTTACAATTTCTCCTCCAGTGAACTTAAAAGTTTTTTTGAATAACTTAACCCATTCATCTATGGTTTTAGGATGATTACTTTCCAACCAGTTACAGAATGAACCATATTCCTTTTGAAGTTGCACAATTGTTTTAGCATTTTCTATTGCGGCACTTATTTTTAATTTATTTCTTATAATTCCTGAGTTTACCAGAAGAATTTCTTTTTCTTTATCGCCATATTTCGCAACTTTACTAACATTAAAATTATCATATGCCTTTCTAAACGAAGATTCCTTTTTTAGAATTGTTTCCCAACTCAGACCCGCTTGATTTATTTCCATTATTAGTCTGCCGAATAGTTCATTATCATTGGTTAATGGGAAACCGTAATAGTTGTCGTGATAATTTTTGTGTAATAACCTTCTATCATAAGGATGCAGAGTTTCAATTATTTTACAATATGACATTTTATTTGTTCGTTATAATTAACTAACAAACCTAAGAATGAAATTTAATTATTTGAAAATGCGAAAATGATATTTGATAATATTTTAATACCTATTAAACCCAGAATATGCATTAGAAATTCTATTACAACGCAAAACCCCTTCAAAATATGAAGTAAACAACTTTTTCTCATGCATCATTTATTCAATATGATTTGTTCGTAAAAGTTCATATTTTATTGGGCTTTGGCGCCTCACTACGAACCCCTAACGCGCAATCTGGGTTAAATAATTAGAAATATTGATTAATAAACCAAAATAATCAACAAGATAATACCAAGTCATTAACCTTAAAAAAAAGAGGTAGTATTCAAATTTGAAACTACCTCTTTTCTATTAT
>JBEIDK010000014.1:0-42255 GCA_040383485.1 Flavobacteriales bacterium | reverse complement strand
TTATAGACAACAATGGTTCGACTTTAAAAATGCACAATTAAAGCAATGGGTAAGTGACAAATTTAACGAAGCCCTCACTGCCGATAGCGAATAGCTGGTGGTTTAATATTCAAACAGTTAATTATCATTTGGCTTCAGCCAAGGGAAAAACAAGAAGGCGCAACTTCCGTCACCACCTTTATATAGTACTTCAAAGCCTCCTCGTAATAGTTCTGCGCTATTGTAACAGAATGGAATGGTGTGGCTTTAGTTCCCCGCCTCAATTCGGCTCTTTGCCCAGTTCCAGTTAACATTTGGCCTAAGGCAAACAACAACCTAAACTTTCAAGTCGGCAAAACTAATTGACATAAATTCGTCAATTCACCTAAACTGACAACAAATTACTCAGCCGTAGCTTCGCTTTTCCTCCGTAGATGCTTGACTCTTTGCCGAGTTCCACTTATTTCAATTTCCTTTGGCATTAAAGAATTACTGCATAAGAAGCGTCTATATATTTGCTACTCGGCTAGAACCGAACACCAGCATAAAATTTGGCATGCACACCTTCTACAACCCAAAAAAAAGTAAAGGTTGGCGGGGACGCCAATCTTTAGCGAAAAATGGTCAGTTCAACAAACAGTGTCAGTTTCATTCATTACTTCATAAAGTGAATTATATTTGCAGAAAAAAAAACTAAATATTATTCAATAATGAAGAATGAAATTTTATTTGTATTAAGCCTAATAACAATACTATTCGTTTCATGCAAGAAAAGTGTTACAGGAGAATATTTTGGCACAGCTTCTGTTACCGAGGGTTTGGCTTCTACAACAACTGAAAATATATATTCAAAAGGCATAAGAGTTGCCGCACTTGGCTCAATAACAGCTGCTGATGGAACTGTTTGGACTGTCCCTGCCGAAGTGAATTTTACAAACTCAAGTTTCCCGATAGCCTCTGATTTGTATAATCCCGATGGTAATAAATACGAAAATAGTAGTGCTGCACTTGCGGCATTTAATTCTTCTAATATTATCCAAATAGATACTGCTGGCGAAGTAATTACCGGTTATATATTTGCCGACAATTATTTTGAACTATACATAAATGGTATTGCAGTAGGAAAAGATGCAATACCTTTTACTGACTTTAATTCACACATAGTTAAATTTAAAGTTTCAAAACCATTTACCATAGCAATGAAACTTGTTGATTGGGAAGAAAGATTGGGACTAGGATGTGAAAAAAATAAATTAAAAAAATATCATCCAGGCGATGGTGGTATGGTTGCAGTATTTAAGGACGTTACAGGTAACATTGTTTGCAAAACTGATGCTGATTGGAAAGCACAAACTTTTTATATTGCACCAATAAAGGATTTTAGTTGTGTTACAGAAAATGGAACAACAAGAAATTCTTCGAGCTGCAATACAAGTGATGTTAGAAATGGAGCTGGTTATGCTGCTTTGCATTGGAAAGTTCCGACAGATTGGATGAACAAAAATTTTGATGACTCTTCATGGCCTAAAGCAACAACATATAGTAATGCTACAATTGGTGTTGACAACAAAAGTGCCTTTACAAATTTCGTTGACATTTTTGACGATGCAAATAATGACGCACAATTTATTTGGTCAACCAATGTTATTTTAGACAACGAAGTTATAGTAAGAAAAACCGTACAATAAAATCCAAAATTGAGGATTGCTGGAACATCAAATTGTATACGCCACCGCTTAAATTAAATTTTCCATTAGGTTTCCGCAGCAGCTCGGCTCTTTGCCGAGTTCCACTTATTTCAATTGCCTCTGGCATTAGACCCAGAATAAGCATTAGAAATTCTATTACAACGCAAAACCCCTTCAAAATATGAAGTAAACAACTTTTTCTCATGCATCATATATTCAATATGATTTATTCGTAAAAATTCATATTTTATTGGGCTTTGGCATTTCACTTCATTTTCATTTCTTTCATCTCATTTAACTCAATTGAAATTTTATTATTAGCTGGATTCGGATAAATACTTATTATGCTTTTTTATATTCTAGAACATTTAGTAGAATATGATGTTGGAAAGTCTCAGTAATTATATTTCTTAAAAACGATTGTAATTTTAATGAACCAAATAGCTTTTTATATAAAGAAGTTAAACTTTAAATTCTATTTTTGATTCAATGATTTTTAGCAATTGGATTGAACATTACTTGAATGTTCCAGTTTATTTTAAATACTCAAAAATTGATTTTGAAAAATTAGCTTCGAGCTATGATGCTTTCATTATTATTTGTGATGAGAATACTGAACGAGAATGTCTACAAATTTTAAAGTCGGAAATTGGATTATCAGAACCTTTTAAAATTATTACAATAAATAGTGGAGAGAAAAATAAAAGCCTGCAATCAGCAGACTTCATATGGTCTAATCTTCTAAAATTAAATGCCACAAAAAAATATTTAGTAATAGCATTAGGAGGAGGTGTTATTTGCGATTTGGTTGGTTTTACTGCCGCAACATTTAAGAGAGGCATCGACTTTGTTTTTTTTCCTACAACTCTGTTAGCAATGGTAGATGCAGCCATTGGTGGAAAAAATGGGATTGATTTTTTAAATCATAAAAATATGATTGGATTAATAAAACAACCCAAGGCAATTTTTATTGAAACACAATTTTTAAAAACTCTTCAACCAATTGAATTAAAGAATGGATTTGCTGAGAGTTTGAAACATGCTTTGATTTCTGATGCTAATTATTTTAATGAAATAAACTTTGAAAACGCTACTGACATTGCTTCCATTAGTAAATCTGCGTTGGTTAAAATGAAGATTGTAGAAGAAGATATCAACGAAAAAAATATTCGTAAGTCGCTTAATGCTGGTCATACCATTGCGCATGCTATTGAATCATTTTCATTGTCGAAAGATAAAAACCCAATTTCACATGGCTATGCAGTTGCCTTAGGACTTTATTGTGAGGCTTATATTTCATTGAAAAAAGGCATGTTGCACACAAATGAATTTCAACTTATTTATACTAAAATTAAATTCTATTTTGAAAAGTATGTTTTCACCTATCAAGATATTGAATCAATAATTTTATATATGTTTAATGATAAGAAAAATGATTCAAAAATGAGGTTTAGTTTATTATCTGGTATTGGTAATGTTCGTATAGATGAAACGGCAACAATAGAGTTGGTGAAAGAATCATTAGAAAATTATATCAATCATTATTAAAATGGAGATAAGCGTTCCACTTCAACATAATACATTAAAGGGAGAAATTTATTTAAATGGCTCTAAAAGTATTAGTAACCGAATGCTTATTATAAATTATGTTTTGGATTTAAAGCTTGAATTTGAAAATTTAAGTAACTCAAATGATACTCAGGTATTATTAAATGCGCTAAATAATTTAGATTCAGAAACAATTGACATTCATAATTGTGGAACTGCAATGAGATTTCTAACTGCACTGCTTTCAAATTTGCCAGGTACCAGAATCTTAACTGGTGATAAAAGAATGCAAGAAAGGCCAATTAAGTTTTTAGTAGATGCACTTAAACAGCTTGGTGCAGACATTGAATATATAGATAAGGATGGCTTCCCACCTCTTAAAATTAATGGTAAGAAATTGATAGGTAATAAAATAAAGATTGATTCTTCTGTAAGCAGCCAGTTTGTATCGGCATTGATAATGATTGCTCCATTAGTTGATTCTGATTTAGATATTGAGTTGGTCGGAAAAAAGGCATCTTATCCTTACCTAAAAATGACTCTAGAACTCATGTCGCAATTTGGTTTAGAATATTATTGGGAGGAAAATAAAATAAAAATCACTAATTCTAAATTTATTGCAAACGAAAACATATTCAATGTAGAAGCCGATTGGACAAGTGCCTCTTATTGGTATAGTTCAGTAGCTTTATCGAATGATGCCGACATAAAAATTTATGGTTTATCAAAAGATAGCTTGCAAGGTGATTATTTGTTGGCAAAGATATATTCGTTTTTTGGTGTTAAAACAACCTTTATTGAAAATGGTATTCATTTAACTAAAGAAAAATTTATGACTGAATTATTTATGTATGATTTTTCCGATACCCCTGATTTGGCTCAAACAGTTGCTGTTACTTGTGCAGGATTGCAAATACCATGTCTATTAAATGGTCTTGATACGCTCACAATAAAAGAAACAAACAGAATTGAAGCCTTAGCAATTGAGTTGAACAAATGTGGTGTAAGAAGCTTGGCAACAAAGAATAGCTTACAATTATTAAAATTTGATTTTGATAATTCAGTTAAGAAAATCAATACATACAATGATCATAGAATGGCAATGTCCTTTTTGCCTTTGTCTTATAAAATGCCAATCATTATTGAGGATTCAGAAGTAGTTAATAAGTCATATCCTAAATTTTTCGCTGATGCGGAATCATTGGGTTACTTAATTACATCAATAAAAAGTTAAGCTAAATGAGTATCTAGTAATTTCTTATTGTAGTTTTACCAAATATATGTTGAGGAAAATTTCAATTATTTTTTTGTTTGTTTTTGTAAAAACAACTTTAGCACAAATACCTAATGGCTATTATAATTCAGCTCAAGGCTTGCAAGGTTTGCCTTTAAAACAAGCCCTGCACAATATTATCGACAATCACAATTCTGTTTCATATGGTTCACTATGGTCATACTTTCAAACTACCGATGCGAAGCCGAATGGAGAGGTTTGGGATATTTATTCTGACGTTCCAAATGGAATACCACCATATACCTTTACATTTATTTCTGACCAATGTGGTAACTATCAAACAGAAGGAGATTGCTATAACAGAGAACACACCTGGCCTCAAAGTTGGTTTAACTCATCTCAAATTCCAAGTTCCGATTTGTTTCATGTTTATCCAACCGATGGTAAGGTGAATGGCATTAGGTCAAATTATCCTTACGGAAATGTAGGCTTAGCATCAATAACTACATTAAATGGAAGCAAGCTGGGCACAAGCGCAACGCTTGATTATACAGGGACTGTGTTCGAACCCATTGATGAATATAAAGGAGACGTAGCAAGAAATTATTTTTACATGAGCACCAGATATTTTGGCCAAGATGGCAGTTGGAGCAGTGCCTCAGGTCAAATGGCAAATAAGTCGGAAATTGAGCCATGGGGTTTAGCGCTATTATTAAGCTGGCATCATTTAGATACAGTGAGTATAAAAGAATTAAATAGAAATAACGCCATATTTCAAATACAAAATAATCGAAACCCCTTTATTGATAATCCTCAATGGGCCGATAGCATATGGGCTCAGGTGATAACGGACTATAAACAACGTGTAAATAATGAAGTAAAGTTTTCAGTTTATCCGAATCCTGCATCCGACGTCATTCACATCAGCTCTAGCACCAACAAATTAAAATACAGCCTAGTAATTAAAAATATTTATGGTGCAATTATCTTAAGCGAAACCTTGAGCAATAATCTCGAAAATATTGATTTATCAAGCCTTAGCCGAGGCTTATATGTAGTTGAATTAATCACCGAAAGTGGAGCCATCAATCAGAAAATTGTCCTTCACTAATTCTTACAACACAGCAAATATTTCAATTATATGTTATAAATGATATAATTAGACACTCATAAAATCCGAAACTAATAAGTTTTCCTGCATTTTCATTCAGGGCTCCTCTGCCTCGTTCTTTCTGGTTTTTCAATGCAATCAAATTGCGTTAAGCCATGTAGGAAGTTCCGAGGGACGAGGAAATCGCCTACATGGTAGCAATTTTATTGGTTTGAAAAATTGCGACCATAGGAGCAAAAGAAAGATCCGCCGCGGCGGATGATTTTTATTCATATAATATTGTTTTTCAATTGGTATTCATGAGCACTTCGTGGTTGTTACTTTTCATCAAGGAAAAGTAAGATAAAGTTACAGAAATGCTTTTGAGTTTCGACTAAATCATCAACTTTATAAAAGCAATCATCCCAATAAAATCTAACATGTTTGATTTTGCTTTTCTATAGGATTAAGAAAATTCTTTTTCGTCAATACTATCAGGAGAAAACTAAGTATACTTTTATGATAAAACTTTATTACTGCTTAATTTTTATTATCATTGCAGCCCCATAAAAATGGCACATCATTAAGCTCATATTACACTTTAACCATGAATATTTTATCAGTTGAGAATCTTACAAAAACCTACGGCGAACGCATTTTGTTTGATAAAATAACATTCGGAATTTCACAAGGAGATAAAATTGCAATTGTTGCAAGAAACGGAAGCGGTAAATCAACCTTACTAAAAATTATTATGGGTAAAGATACCCCTGATGATGGACGTGTAGTTTTTAGAAATGATTTACGCATTGGTTATCTAGACCAAAATCCTGAATTCAATGAATCGAGCACCATCGAAGAAAATATTTTTAATGCCGATAGCATTATTGTTAAGGCAGTTAAAGAATACGAATATTTATTAGAACATGATAATGCTGACAATCACCAGCAAAGAATGGAAGATGTCATCTCTAAGATTGATGAATTAAATGCATGGGATTTTGAAAATAATGTAAAAATCATTTTATCGAAATTAGATATTCATGATTTAGAACGGAATATAAGTGAGTTGAGCGGTGGCCAAAGAAAAAGAGTTGCTTTAGCAAAACTCCTAATCGATGAGCCAGATTTGATATTAATGGATGAACCAACAAATCATTTAGATTTAGAAATGATTGAATGGTTAGAAAACTACTTAACCAGAAGCACCTTGTCATTACTGATGGTTACCCATGATAGGTATTTTTTAGATAATGTTTGTAATGAAATTATTGAAATGGATAGAAACACCTTATTTCATTACAAAGGAGATTACGAATATTTTATAGAGAAAAAGGCAGAGCGCGAGTTGGCATTGGCAAGCGAAATTGATAAGGCAAAAAACACCATGCGCAAGGAGCTTGAATGGATTAGAAGAATGCCAAAAGCAAGAGGCACAAAATCGAAAAGCAGAATTCAGGCATTTGAAGACATTAAGAAAGTAGCAACACAACGTTTCAATACTACCGAACTTACACTGAATGTAAAGATGAGCAGGATAGGAGGTAAGGTTCTTGAAATGAAAAAAGTGAATAAGGCCTTTGATGAAAAAATAATCCTATCAGGTTTCGATTACACTTTCAATAGCAATGAACGTATTGGTATTGTTGGTAAAAATGGAATAGGGAAAAGTACTTTTCTAAACATGATTATGGGTTTAGAAAAACCTGATAGTGGTAAAATTAATCATGGCGATACCATCGTTTTTGGATATTACTCTCAAGCAGGAATATTAGGAAATGACGATAAAAGAATCATTGAAGTAGTTAAAGATATTGCGGAAGTTATTCCTTTGGCTGATGGCTCTAAACTCACAGCCTCACAATTTTTAAATCTATTTCAGTTTCCGCCCGATATGCAATATAACTATGTTGGAAAGCTGAGTGGTGGCGAAAAAAGAAGGCTTTACTTATTGACAGTATTAATTAAAAACCCAAATTTTCTAATTCTTGATGAGCCAACCAATGACTTAGATTTGATAACACTTAATATTCTTGAAGACTTTTTAATGAACTTTAGTGGTTGCGTGTTAATTGTAAGCCACGATAGGTATTTTATGGATAGACTAGTTGACCATTTATCATCTTTAGAGGGAATGGAATAGTAAAAGACTTTAATGGTAATTACACTGATTTTAGAATAGCTGAAGATTTGAAAGAAGAGGAAGATAAGAAGCCTAAGGTTATTGTTGAAGAAACCGTGGTAAGTGAAAAGAAAAAAGGAAAGATTTCATACAAGGAGAAATTAGAGTTTGAAAATTTGGAAAAAGAAATGGCAAGTTTAGAATCTGAAAAAATAAAGCTTACCGATTTATTAGCAACCAATGCAAGTCATACAGAGCTTCAACAATGGAGCAATAGAATAAGTGAAATAACAAATTTGGTTGATGAAAAAACAATGCGTTGGCTAGAGTTGAGTGAGATGATGGAATAATTTTACAGGGGAGAAGAGATAATTCAACTTACCTCTTTAACGTCAAGAGAGTCTTTGCAGTTTTGTAATAATTCAATACTCGTTAATTTCAAAATCGGATGTATATAATCTGGTGCTATTTGTACCAAAGGCATTAATGTAAATTTTCTTTCATGCAGCAAAGGATGGGGAATTTGCAGCGTTTCAGACTTGAAAACTATATCATCAATGAATAAAATATCAATGTCAATAATTCTAGCTTCCCATTTTTTTACCCTTACTCTGCCAAGCTTTTGTTCAATTTCTAGTATTTTTGTTAATATTAATTCCGGACCATCGTTAGTGCTTACTTCACAAACCAAATTGTAAAAACTATCTTGATTGGTATTGCCCCAGGCATCGGTTTCGAACAAGGTAGACGTATTAATTATTTCACCAATATCTTTCGAAACTAAGTATAGTGCTTTTGAAATATTTTCCGACTTATTACCTATGTTTGAACCAAAGAGCAATATAACTTTCGACATCTATAATTCCTCTTTCATTAATAACAAATCATCAATAAGTTTTAAAACAAAGTTAAGTTGGTCTTCTCGGCTCAACTCACTATTGTCTAATACTATAGCATCATCAGCTTGCATCAAAGGATTTTCTTTTCTATGAGAGTCTTCATAATCACGCATCTCTAGGTTTTGTTTAATTTCGGCCCTACTAGCCATTTGACCTTTAGAGTGTAACTCATCAAATCTTCTTTGTATCCTTACTTCTACATCGGCAGTCATAAACAACTTAAGTTCAGCATTCGGAAATACATTAGTTCCTATATCGCGCCCTTCCATTACTACTCCTTTATCTTTACCCATTTTCTTTTGCAAGTTCACCATTTTGTGTCTAACACTCTTTAGCAAACTTACTTGTGACACAAAATTAGAAACATACATATCTCTAATTTTACGTTCCACATTTTCATTGTTTAAATAAGTTTCAGAAAACTTTAATAGTGGATTATATACAAATGTTACATTAATGTCTTTCAAATGTTTTTCAACGTGAAAGTCATCAATTTTTGAGTTGGTAATAATTTCTTTTTTAAGTAAGTAGTAGGTAGCAGCTCTATACATGGCACCTGTATCAATGTAGCTATATCCTAACTTAGAAGCTAAAGCTTTTGCCAATGTGCTCTTACCACAAGATGAGTATCCGTCAATTGCTATGGTTATTTTTTTCATTGTTGTTGTCAGCTACAAACCTAAAATTATAATCATGTTTTAAAAAATAAGTTTTGAGTTGTAAACAATGATTTATTCATGCTTATTCTTTGCTAAGATTATTTTTTTTTAATGATAAATAATGATTGATATAGTTTCAAAATTATTTTTAATTGTTGATTTCAAACAGTAAATGCTTTAACATTTTATGAAAATTATTTTACCAATTAGAATAAAAATTGGAATCATAGAAGTTTCGATTTTAACATCTAAATTTTATTGTCAAAAATTTAATATACAACCTATTGCATTATTTATTAATCTTTGTTAAAACTCAAATATAATTAAATATTAAAAATTACATTTTCATTCACCTAAATCCACAAACCTCAGAAAAAGTAAAGCAATGTAAAACATTATGTTTTATGGTGGCTTTAATTTTTATTACGAGTTTTAGTAAAGCACAACTTACGGTAACTTTAACACCCAACAATGTAAATTGCGAGGGATTAAGAACAGGGCAAATTACAGCAAATGTTACAGGAGGTGTTCCTCCCTACCTTTATCGTTGGTCTACTAGCGAACAAACTCAGTCAATTTCAAATTTGCATGGAGGTTATTACTCACTCAAGGTAACCGACCAAAGTGGTAATTTTGGTAATGCAGAAATAACGCTTACCGAGCCAGAGGAATTTAGAATTGTACAATTTGATGCTACCATCTATCCAAACAATTATAATACATCATGTTATAGCTGTAACGATGGTGCTATTACAGTTGCAGTTGCTGGAGGTACTCCACCGTATACTTATGCTTGGAGTGATGGCTCTAACTTACAAAACAGAACTAACTTAGTTGCCAAAGATTATCAATTAGTGGTGACCGATGCCTTTGGTTGCCAAGTGCGTGAATTAAACAAGGAACTTAGTAAACCAGAACACATAGACTGGGCACCCGAAGGAAATATTAATAATAATGCCAATGCTTTTTTTGGTACAAAAGCAACAAGTACTTATCCCGATGTAATTTTTAAAACTTCAGATGTAGAAGGTTTCAGATTAAAATCGAATTTAGATGCATTATTTACTGGTAAAATTGGAATTGGTACAACAAGCCCAACAGAAAAATTTGAGGTGGTTGGTGGCAATGCAAAGTTTGGGGGGGATGTTAAAATTTCTACTGGTAAAATATTATTTGGAAGCGGAAATAATGAAATAAGTTTTACTGCTGCATCAAATGGACAGCCTAATTTTTTTAAGATTGGGCCAGGTGGCGGATTGAGTCCAGAACACCCTTGCAATATGCCTAACACCAATCAATGGTTAACTCAATTCACTGACATGATACAGATTAGCCAATATCCACAAACAGGAGCATCAAGATTAATGAATATAGGTTTTGATAATGTAAATGGTGTAATAGATGTTGCTGGTAATAATTGGACTGGAGATGGTAGTCCTAATTTGCTAATGAATTATTATTGCGGTAAGGATATTTTTATGTGTACAGGTGCTCCTGGTGGTAAAGTAAACATCGGTACCGGTGTATATTCTAACAACACATTAAATGTAAAAGGTACTAGTTATTTTTTAGGTAAAGTAGGAATTGGTGTTGACCCAAATTATATGACTAGTTCAACATTTGCAGTGGATGGAATAATTGGAGCACGAGGGGTAAACCTTTATGATATAAGTGTAGCTATACCTGATTATGTTTTTGAAAAAAACTATAAATTAAAACCACTTTTAGAAGTTGAGAAATTTGTAAAAGAAAATAAGCATTTAGAAGGATTCCCAACTGCAGCAGAAGTATGTGAGAATGGTTTAAAGATGGATGAATTGCAAATAAAACAAATGGAGAAAATTGAAGAATTGTATTTGTATTTAATTGAATTGAAGAAACAAAATGAAGCTCTGCAAAATAGGTTGCAAAAATTGGAAACAAAAAAATAAAGAATGAAAACGTTAATAACATTAATTATCGCAAGTTTATTTTTGGCCTCATGCCAAAAACAACCAGTTGCCAGTTTTACAACTGATAAAACAGAATACTATGCTGGTGATACCATACACTTAACCAATACTTCCGAACACGGACACATCTATATCTGGACAATGCCCGATGGCAGCAAACAAACTACCGAAAATGCATATTATGTGGTTGATACAAGTGTGCAGTATGAGAAACTAACCTTTCAGTTAGAAGCAGACTCTAAACACGAAAGAAAAAAAGCGTTTGCTTTAAAGCAAGTGTTGGCAGTTGTAAAACCGAAACTCGGAATTAATACTTATTCTTTTGGAAATACTGTTTTAAATTCTATTGAACCAATATTATATGCTAATAAAAATCCTTTTTTAATAAGCATTGCAGATTATGGTTATAATCAAGGGAATTTAAACTTTTATAGTATCGTTGATACAAGTTTTTCAAATCTTTCTGGTGTTTACACGTTGCAACAAAACAAAGGGTATGTAATGGGTAAAACTGCTTATGCGCAACTTTCCTACTTTTGTTACGACTGCTTTCCTATAGGTGTTACAGATTATACATACACAACAATTAGCGGTAATATGATAATTGGCAATTTAAACGGCAAACCACACGTAATTATTAATGATGCTACAGCTGTCAGTAATAATACAGGTCAAATAACTAAGATTTCAGTAAATATTATTGTAAATAAAACAATAAGATGAAAAAATATTTAATAATTTTCTTCTTAGCAACTAAATTTTGTAATGCTGTAATAACCCAAGGTTACACCGATAAAATATCATATTACCCTGGAGAAACGGTAAAATTTTTCACAAAATCTGACCAAACTAATGGAACTGACCAGTTCTCAATAAAAGATGTAAATGATGTGAATGTAGGAAATCTTGTTACTTTTCAATTTACAGAACAAATAGGTAATCAATCAACCACTGCATATATCGATGGTTATAGTTATACACAAACAGCATCGTGGGTGATACCAAGTAATTTAAAAAGTGGAATTTACTACTTTAATACATCCAGTAAAATTCCTATTGTTGTAAAGTCTTCAAACCCAACTCCAG
The DNA here is from genome assembly GCA_040383485.1 of Flavobacteriales bacterium. Lineage (GTDB taxonomy): Bacteria > Bacteroidota > Bacteroidia > UBA4408 > UBA4408 > JBEIDK01. Next base: position 29,998 of record JBEIDK010000014.1, on the reverse strand, counting down.
ATATTGTAGTCATATATCCAATTAATACTATTCAAGCATACAGCAAAAATAATACAGACAATACGAATTTTTACAGTAGTGGAAGCTTTAGTCCAATACTTTCTTTTAAAAGACCTGTGCTAAGTGATGGACAAACACAAATTATGAATTCTGAGGGATTTTTGCAGTGGTTTAATCAGCAAAGTTATAGTTCGTTTAATGTAATTACTGATGTTGATTTAGATGCAGACTACTCCCTGATTGAAAATGCAAAACTTCTAATAATTATTGGGCATAGTGAGTATTGGACAAGGCAAGCCCGATTAAACTTTGATAGGTTTGTGGATGAAGGACATCATGCCATGGTGCTGAGTGGCAACACCATGTGTTGGCAAGCACGCTACCAAACAGACCCTAATAATGCAAATAACCCACAAATTATTTGTTATAAGGGTGCGTATGGCGGATATCCACAAAATGACCCAATAATGGCAACAAACCCATTGTTAGAAACTACTCGTTGGGAAAAACCTGAATTAAAATATTCTGGATTAAGAAGCGTTGGTAGCGATTGGTATAATGGTGGGTATGGAGAAACGCAATATGTTGGAAATACATCAATAGTATCTGAACAATATAGCGGTTATGGTGGTTTTTATATAGCAAATCCTTATTCGCCAATTTTAGCAAATACTGGGTTAAACTATGGAAGCGTAATTCCGCGTCTATACCCAACTTTACCAACTGGAAATATAGCAACTGGCGAATTTGACGGCGTTCCCATAACTGGCTTAGATGCAAATTTTGACCCAATAATAGACTTTAAAGCATTGGGTTTTTACAGAGGAGAAATGATTGCTTTTGATTGGACAGAATTATCTCCAAGCATAAGCAATCAAATATATTGTTCGCCCATTATGGCATTTCAAAAAACATGTAGTTCGGGCAAGCTTATAAATACAAATTCCAACTATTGGTGTCGTCCATCGCATTTTAGCCAGCCAGCAGTGCAAACTATTACAAGCAACATGATTAATTTATTGCTTAACAACAGCGATGGTATTTGGACAAACCAAACTGCGCCAACTGTGTTTTCCTTAAAACCTAATACAACAGAATCTGTTAGCTACACTGCTTGCAGTGATGGTTTCATAAGCATAACACCTTGTGGTGTTCAACTTACAAATGCTTATAAAGTTGATAGTAGAAATAGTACCTTAACATTAGGATATGATGGTGCTAGTTGCCCAACCTACCAAGCCCTGCGTGTTGCAAATAATACTACTACATCATCATCAGATGTTTTGTCACCTTCAATAGTACCTACTACTTTACCAACAAAAGGCAAAGGAGTAATTACATCATATCCAAACAATACTGTAAATGATGCTGTAATTATGGTAAGTAAATTTTCTATTTATCCCAACCCAGCCAACAATAACATAACACTTAACTTACCAACAAATCAAACAACAACCGTAACATTTACAGATATGTTAGGCAATGAAATTTTAGTACAAAATGAAAATTTAAAAATTCAAAGCGATAACTATTCAAGTACAGAAATTTCAATAGAAAACCTACCCAAAGGAATTTACTTTGTTATTGCTAAAACAGCTACCAAGCAATATGTGAGTAAGTTGGTGAAGAAGTAATTAAACTTTTTTTTAATTCAAAAAATGAAATGTCGACTGTTAAACTTTTAATCAGTTTTTTTCGAATTAAATATTTATGCTCATAACATAGTATTCTATTCTTTATATCGAGTTTTGATTTTTCTAAAATTATTATTTCATCACAAAAAATTGATAATGATTGTGAAATTACCCTTTTCATATTATTAGTTTTTGCATTTTAGCAACCAAATACTTTTATGTTCAGTTTCACTACAGAAAAACCATTATGGTTTATTATATTTTGTTTTTTGGTTGCCTTGCTTTACTGTTTTTTACTTTACAAGAAAGATAAAACATTTGCGAATCAACCCAATTGGATAAAATACCTTCTTTACTCATTTCGTTTTTTAAGTATATTTTTCATTTCATTCTTACTACTTTCTCCATTAATAAAAAATGTAATCAGAAATGTAGAAAAGCCTATTATTATTATTGCTCAAGACAATAGTCAATCATTACTAATAAATAAGGATAGTAATTATTACAAGTCAGATTATAAAAAGGAACTCGAAAATTTTCAGCAAAAAGTAGAGAGCAAATACCTTGTGAAGTCATATTTATTCGGTGACAAGGTATTAGAAGCTTCTACTCCCAATTTTAAAGACAAGCAAACCAACATAGCTGATTTGTTTTCAGAAATAGAGAATAAGTTTTCTGGGAGAAACCTTGGGGCTATCATTTTGGCTACCGACGGAATTTACAATGAAGGAACAAACCCATATTACAACATTAATAATTTTAATGCACCTATATATTCTATTGCCCTCGGCGATACCAATGTTAGGCAAGACCTAATCATTAAAAAAGTAAATAATAATAAATATGCTTATCTGGGCAATACCTTTCCTATTGAAGTAGTGGTTGAGGCAAAACAATTTAAAAATAAACAAGCATTATTGAGCATTAGCAAAGATGGCAAGTTATTAAGCTCTCAAAATATCAACATTACAAACAATTCATTTTTCCAGACCATTCCATTTCAATTGAATGCAAATCAAAAAGGTCTCAATCAATATACCATTCAGTTAAAGCCATTGCAAGGTGAAATTACACTTTCAAATAATGTTCAAGATGTATTTATTGAAGTTTTAGATGGTCAACAGCAAATCCTGTTATTAGCGGCAGCTCCTCATCCTGATATTTCTGCCATTCGAAAATCAATTGAAAAAAATGAAAACTATGAATGTGATGTGTCATTAATTGAACAGTTTAATAAGCCGCTAGCCAAATATAGTTTGGTAATTTTGCACAACCTGCCTAGTACATTTTCAAATAATAAAATCATTACTGATATTGTAAAGTCCGACATACCTGTATTGTTTGTTACCGGAACACAAACTAATTTTAACGCATTTAACGCCTTACAAGCTGGTGTTAGTATATTTCCGAATAGCAATAAATTTAACGAGTGTCAAGCTGCTTTCAATAAAGGCTTTTCATTGTTCACTACTTCCGAAAAATTTGTAAATTCAATTTCCAATTTTCCTCCGCTACAAACCGCTTTTGCAAGCTATAAAACGAGTAATAGTTGTGTCAATTTATTCAATCAAAAAAATGGAAACATTGTTACCAATGACCCGTTGGTAACCTTTAATACAAACAATACAAAAAAAATAGGTATTATCTGTGGAGATGGCTTGTGGCGTTGGGCTATGTCTGACTATCAAGAGAATAAAAGTTTTGATGTTTTTAATGAATTTATAAGTAAAACCATTCAATTTTTAGCGGCCAAAGAAGACAAAAGCTTTTTTAGGGTAAGTACAAATAATAATTATTACGAGAATGAAAACATTGAGTTTAATGCCGAGTTGTACAATGATAGTTATGAGTTAATTAACGACAAAGAAATTAGCTTAACCATTACCAATTCAAAAGGTAAACAATTTCAATTTGCATTTTCACCCAATGGTAATTCATACAAACTGAATGCGGGATTGTTTCCTCCAGGTAAATATTCTTATTTAGCTTCAGCCAAGAATGGGACTAAAAATTATAACCAAAGGGGTAAATTTACTGTAACAGCTCTTGTTGCAGAAGCATCAAATACTGTAGCTAATCATTCATTATTATATCAGATTGCCAATAAAACAAATGGAAAAGTGTATTATAAAAATCAGTTTGACAAGCTATTAACTGAGTTAGAAAATAGAGACGATATTAAGCCAATCATATTTATTGAAAACCAATTAAATGATGCTATAAATCTTAAATGGATTTTGTTTTTGATTCTTAGCTTATTAAGTCTTGAATGGTTCATCAGAAAAAGAAGTGGTGGATATTAAAATTTTGAAATAATCTTATTCAATTCTAATCAGTTTTGTCTTTTCTGTAGAGTAAATAGTATTAGGTATTCCATTTATTTGTTTTTCGTCCGCAATAATTGTTCAGTTATCGTTTACGTTGAACCGTTTTACATAATTACTTGTACAACATCACAAAGATTGGCTATGAAGAATATTGAAGAACTTATAAAACGGAACAAAGAAATTCTTGAAGCGAGAAAGCAAATGCTAAGAATGCTTGAGGTAATGGAAGACAATCATTTAATAAAGGAAGAAGAGGGAAAAATTAAATTGGCCGAACTTGAATTAAAAAGGCTAATGAAATCAGAATAATGTTTATTTTTGGATGAAGTCACGAAGATTTTCAAAAATAAACTTCATAATTTTCTATTTCAAAAATGTGTTATACCGTTTCGTTTATTGAAAGAAAATCTGCTGCATATGCCGAAAGATATAAGAATGAAGTTCCTATTGGCTGGGCCGATTTAAAAAATTCGAACATAGAATTACCATTAAATATTTTAACCAATGCCTTTACTAATCCTCTTTTACCAATTGTAACTAATCAGGGTCTTTTGTTAGCAAATTGGGGATTGATACCTCATTGGATTTCAACTCATGAAAAGGCCGCTGAAATCAGAAACAAAACATTAAATGCAGTTGGTGAAACTATTTTTGAGAAGGCCTCATTTAAAAAGTCGGTTATAAGTAAACGCTGTTTATTACCGGTTAGTGGCTTCTTTGAATGGATGCACCTTGGAAAAGAAAAGTATCCATATTTTATCTATGCTACAACAAGTAAAATTTTTTCATTAGGGTGCATTTATGATTCGTGGTTTGATAGCAATTCTGGTCTTGAGTTTCTAACCTTTAGTATTGTTACTACACCAGCCAATTCGCTAATGGCGAAAATTCACAATACAAAAAAAAGAATGCCCTTTATTGTGCAACCAGATGATGAAATAAATTGGATAAATCCTAATTTGAGCAACCATGAAATTGCTGATATGATTCAACCTTTTAATGAAAATAAAATGAAAGCCTATCCTATTGGAAAAAATATTTTATCTGTAAATGTTGATGATAAAAATATTTTAACACCAATAAATTATCCAGAATTGGAGCTATTAAATGACTAGCATTTTATTTCTCAATTATTAAATTTCAAAAATTGGGTTTAATTTTGTTTATTCAACCATTAAAATTGGAGTTTTAAGAGCAATGAAAAGCAAAGGCCTTCAAATTATTTATTTAGCTACCTTAACTTTGTTAATTGCATTATTTATAAGCGATAACCTTTTAGCTTTCATTTCAAATAGCTTAGCATTTTCTAAAGAAAATATTGTATTAGGTATAATAGTTTATCAATTCCTTTTTATCATTTATTCAGTATTCATTAATTCTGGTTCAAGTAATAATAATATTGCTTCAACTGCTAATATATTTTTAGATAAGGATAACCACTTATCTGCATCAAATAATAAGCTTGTTTTAAATGAATCATTGTTTTCTGAATTGTCTGAAAATGTGCCAGGATTAATTTATCAGTTCAAATATTTTAATAGTGGAGAATCATCATTTACTTATGTTTCTAATGCCATAACACAAATATTTGAGGTATCCATTCAAGATGCTCTTGATGACAGAAATAAAGTTTTTGGAAGAATTTTAAAAGAAGATTTTGACGGTTTTTTTCAATCAATTATTGACTCAAAAAATAACTTATCTCCTTGGACTTACCAATTCAGAGTTCAATTACCTAATAAGGGTATACGTTGGTTGCTTGGCGAGTCTAATCCTACTAAATTAGAAGATTGTATAGTTTGGAATGGTTTTATCAGAGACATTACAGAACAGAAACTTTTAGAAACAGACTTAGGTTTAAGTGAACAATTGTTCAGAGGCGTTTTTAATAGTTCTGCTATTGGAATTGCTTTGGTAAATCCTGATGGCACTTGGGCAAAGGTTAATAATAGTTTGGCTCAGTTTCTTGGCTACTCGCCAGAGGAGTTAATTAATAAGCCATTTTCTGAAATTACATTCAAAGATGATATTGAAATAGGAAAGCAAAAGATGCTTGACTTAATTGAAGGCAAAACTCAAAGTTTACATTACGAAAAAAGATATATTCATAAAAATGGTGAATTATTATGGGCATTACTTGCTGGCTCAATTGTTAGCGATAGCAATGGCAAGTTATTGTATTTAGTAGCGCAAATTAAAAACATAACAGAACGCAAAGTTGCGGAAGAAAAATTAAAACAGTCAATTGCAAATCTTCAAGGAATTTTAGATGCAAGCACACATGTTGCAATTATTGGTACTGACTTGGCAGGAAAAATAAATCTTTTTAATAAAGGAGCAGAAAATTTATTGGGTTACACACCTAATGAAGTTATAGGAATTCATACACCCAGTATTTATCACCTTAAGTCTGAATTAGAGTACAAGCAAATGAAACTATCAGAAGAATATAATAGAGAATTTTCTTCACTGGAAACGTTAGTTTATAAAGCCATGAATGACGAATTTGAAAGTCAAGAATGGACATTTGTTCGTAAAGATAAATCATCTTTTCCAGTACAATTGATTATAACTTCAATAAAAAATTCAGAAAAGGAAATTGTTGGCTTTCTAGGAGTAGCAACCGATATTTCTCTCTTAAAAAGCAAAGAAGAAGAGTTACAAAACTTGGTTACATTTACAGCGGAACAAAATAATAGATTGGTTAATTTTGCTCATATTGTTTCACATAACCTACGTTCGCACTCAGGCAACTTTTCGCTTTTATTGGGTTTATATAACAATGAAACAAATGAAATTGAAAGGAAGGAAATATTAAACTTGCTTAAAAAAGCTTCTGTTCAGCTTACCGAAACAGTGTTGAATTTGAATGAAGTGGTTGTAATTACAAGTAATGTTAATGAGCAAAAAGACATTCTTAATTTGTATAATGAAACTGAAAAAATTCGTATCAATTTATCAGGAATAATTTTAGAAAAGAAAATTGAACTCATCAATAATGTTGCCCACAATGTTGAGGTAAAATTTGTTGCAGCTTACCTTGAAAGTGTTTTATTAAACTTCATTACCAATTCTATTAAATATTCTTCTCCCGATAGGTCTCCATTAATAAAATTATCATCTTATAAAGAATCTCATTATAATGTATTAGAAATTGAGGATAATGGTTTAGGTATTGACTTGAAATTACATAAACACAAATTATTTGGAATGTATAAAACCTTTCATGGCAACAAAGATGCAAGAGGAATAGGGCTCTTTATAACGAAAAATCAGATTGATGCGATGCAAGGTAAGATTGAGGTAGAAAGTGAAGTTAATGTTGGTACTAAATTTAAAATTTTCTTTAATGAAAACATTGTTTAGTATTGCATTGTTACAAATTATAAGTTAAAAATAAGAGATGAAAAAAATTGATGTTGCATGTATCATAGATGATGATGAGATTTTTATTTATGGTGCTAAAAAGCTAATGCAGTTAACTAACTTTTGTAATGGCTTTTTAATATTTCACAATGGTGAAGAGGCTCTTAATTATTTAAAGCCTGTAATCGAAAATGGAGAAAATGCACCTGATTTAATTTTGCTTGATTTAAATATGCCAGTTATGGATGGTTGGCAATTTCTAGATGCATTTATTCAGATTCCGAATAGTAAAAAAATAACACTTTATATTGTTACGTCTTCTATTGACCAGCGTGACATTGAGAGAGTTAAACAATATGATATAGTAAGTAATTATTTAATAAAGCCAATAACTACCGAACAGCTACAAGACATTATAAATACTATTGAAGTTTAGGTTTAATCTAAATTTTTATACCAAAACTTATAAAGTAGGTTCTGCCAATACCTGGTAATATTCCTGGTCCTGGATAGCCTGTAGCACGACGAGTAGCATATTTCTCATCAGTTAAGTTATTCGTACCGGCCTTTATTAAATAATTTTTAAGAAAACTATAGTTCACTGAAAAATCCATCACCTTATAACTATTTAATTTTCCAACTGTTCCAATTGCATTGGGTTTTTCGGTATTTGCTGCATCTGTATAAACATCTCCTACATAACTTATTTGATATGTTGCAGAAAGCCCTTTGTAATAATAGGTAAGCCCAAATCTGTGAATATATTTTGGAGCATTTTCAACTCTTTTATTAACTATTGATTTACTTGGGTCGTTTGCTATTAAAGGATTATTCCATGTTAGGTATTTAGCATCTATAATTGAGTTACTTGCGAAAATACTAGCTGTTCCTAACTTAGAATTGTTACAAAAATATTTTATTGGATTAAACTCAATAAACGACTCAACGCCTTTGCTTACTGATGACCCGATATTAGTTTTTGTTACCACTCCATTTTGTACTACTGTTCCAATTCTATTTTCGTATGATAGGTAAAAAGCGCTTACATCGAAGTTTAAATAATTTTTAATCATTCCTTTATATCCGAAATCAGCATTGAAACCACTGGCATCTTTTAAGTTAGGGTCAACTAATTCAGTAGTTGCCGAAGGTGTAATTTCTGAAAAGGTTACCGGTCTAAAGGCTAATGAGTAGTTGCTGTAAAAATTGGTATTACTCGTAATTGAATACTCAGAGCCTATTCCATAAAGAAAAAGGTTTCTGGTTCTGCTTTCAGACTTTATACTACCACTATTAGTTGTGTTAATGAAACCTTGTATGCTATTAGAAATGTTCTCGAATCTTATGCCGGGAACAATTTTTATTTTCTTTCCTAGATAAAATATATTTTCTGCAAAGGCAGAAATATTTTGTGTTTCAAATTCTAATTCTCGCCCATATTTCGAACCTTCTACACTTAAATCAAAATCAAAATTTTCTGAACCTACGCCTAGTTGGTTTCTATTTGTTTCACCTTTGTAAAATCTAATTCCGCTAGCTAAAACATTTTTATTTTTACCTAAATTATAATTATAGGTGAGCCTTGTTTCTGCGCCAATATTTTTATAGAATTCCCTATCTACTTGCCTGTCTGCATATTGATTAGTTGATTTATTTATCACATCCGACACATTAATTCCTTTTGTAAATCCTACGCTATTTCGTTCTGCAATAACTGTAAATGCTTTAATATTCAAGTTTAAAGATTCTGTTATTTTATATTTTAAATTTACTGAACCTACGTTCCAAGGAGTACCAAACCAGTTCCTAGCTCTAAAAGATTGTTGGTGATTTGTTGCATAATCATTATCCGTAAGTCCTCCAGGTTGCTGACTTTCATAATCCATTTTTGTATACTCTGCGCTTAACTCAACTTTTGAATTAAATTTATAAGCCAGTGATAAATAGCCTGAATTAATATTGTATTTACTATTTTCTCTCCAGCCTTGAGCGCCTCTATGATGAAAGAAACCATAGTAGGAGAATTTATTAATTGTACCACCAATTGAATTATAGGTATTAAATAGGCCATAAGAACCAAGAGTTTGAATGCTTTCAAAGCTGACTTTTTTGTTTGGATTGGCTTTTTTTAGTTGATAATTTACCAATCCTCCAAACTGTGGTCCAAATTGTAATGACGAGGCACCTTTAATTACCTCAATTTTTGAAACAGCTTCCATTGGTGGATTATAATATGATTCTGGGTAACCAAAAATATCAGAACTAATGTCATAACCATTTTGTCTTACATTAAATTCCCATGAACGGTTGGGGCTCAAGCCTCTTGAAGCAATACCAATTTGTATCCCTGATCCATCATTTTCCCAAATACTTATTCCGGGTACTTTTGCAAAAATTTGTCGCGTATTGTTGGTGCTTAAATCAGCATTAATTTTGCTTAATTCTATTTGTTCTGTTTTTTTTCCAGCATAAATAATGTTTTCTTTTACATCCGGCATCTGGTAAACGCCTCCGGTATTTTGAATAAAATCTTCAATTAATACCTCATTTAACTTTTTTGTTTTTAGGCTGTCTATTACTTGCCCTTTTATTATTGATGTATTTATAAAATATATTGTGTATACAATTATTGTAAGGGTCAATTTCATTTGAACTATTTTTAAATTTTGGCAATATTATTATTTAGAATAATTCTAAACAACTTTATTTAGATTAATTCTAAATAAAGTTTTCAACACTGTTTTTAGTTTTGATTTGAAAACTCAAAGAATAATTATGAAACTTAAAAAAAATATTTATTTATTAAGCATCTTGTTATTCAGCAGCTTTACATGCAATAAGGAAGAAAGCACAAAAATGACTGTTGTTAGAGATTGCACAGGTGTTTATTTAAGATTTAATACCAAAGACTACCAAGTTTGTAACGAAGAAAAACTTGATTCTTATTCTGATGGTACAGAATTAGAAATTGTGTATCAAAATATTACAAGTTGTCCGTCATTAAATAATAAAATAATTTGCATGATGTATCATGCAAGAGAAGGTTGGATTGAGGTAAAGAGTATTGGTAAGTAAGTTTACTTTAAAATTATAAATTTAGATTTATTAGTGTCTCCGTTTTCGGATTTTATAAATACAAAATATATTCCTGATTTAATCATTGATAAATTTATAACTTCATTATTATTGTAACTTTCGTTTGTATAAATTAATTCTCCAAGTGAGTTTTCAATTTTAATTTCTGTAGTATTTTTATTATTAGTTTTTATTCGAATTAAGTCGTTTGCTGGGTTAGGAATAATGTTTATTTCTAGTAAACTCGTTTTAATTAGGTTATTTGTAATTTCAACTTTAGATACAATTGTATTTGTAATTATTGGTTCATTAAAATCGAAATAAATATTTGCAGTATTTTGTACCTCATCACCAAGCAACAAATCAGTGTTAGCTTTGATTTTGAATTTTATAAAACCATGGCTCAAAAGTTCGTTTGTATTGCTATCAGGCAAATTAATGTTTTTGAATTCAAATTGTATTACTCTATTGTTATCAATTTTCCAGTTGCAATTGTGGCTACTAGTTATAAAATTAAAGGTTGAGATATTTAAATTGTTACTGATAGTATCTGTTACAACTATATCTATTGCTTCCGCATTCCCAGTATTTTGAAACCGGATTAAATACTCAATATAAATGTTATTAGTTATTTCTTGAGGAGTAATACTAACGGGGTTTGCAGATTTATCGTTAGGGTCATATGAGTTTACAATATTAGATACTGAAGTAGTAAAATTATTACTGAATGTTGTATCATTTAACACTGGATTTATAATTGCACTTAAAACAATTTGCTCATTCATTTGCGCAAAAATTGATGTTGTTAAATACACATTAAAACTACCAGTTTCAAAAGGGTTTACATTTGATAGATTCCATGTAATGTTGTTTCCATTTATTACATAGTTATTGTTATCGGAACCAGCAAAAGTTGTTTTTGAATCTTTTGTAAAGGATATAAAACTATTTAAATTTGTTGTACCTGTATTTTTGTAGGTAATGTTGTATCCAGTTGTTATTCCTGGACGAGGAGATGAATAAGGAGTTATGTAAACTTCTAAATCATTTACGACCATTGAAGGGGCAAATCCAAAGTTATTTATTGTATCAGAAACTCCCATCTGTGATATTATTATTGTTAAACTATCACTTGTAGTTGAATAAAAATAGTTAGGTGTATTTAATACTTTTAAATTGAATGTATCCGGAGAAACGTAAACAAAATAATTGCCCGAATTATTTGCAGCAAAAGTAAATTGATTAGGTTCTAATTTCAATGAAATATTTCCTATACCATAATCTAATGAATCAAAAATACCATTACTGTTTTGGTCAAAAAATGTTTTTCCAGCAATTCTACTATATCCTATACAAGAAGAGTTGTTTGCATTACAAATTGTATATGGTTCAGATGATGTGGTATCGGGTAATTGAAGAATTCCGTTTTTGGTCCATGAAAAATAAAATGAATTTGAATTTAAACCTAGCGGCAAATTTGGTAAACATGTAATTGTAGAATCTGTATTTAGATTACTAAAATTATTTGGTAAGTAAGGCAAACACTGTACTGAGGTATTTGTAATACTCAGGCTTGTAAGCGTTGTAGGCAGTGTATTAGGTAAATTTGTAAATGTTGTAGTATTTGAAACATCAAAAACAATTATTCCATTAGGGAATTGTGCAATACTCGGAAAGTTACAGTTAGAGGCAATTAAATAGTTAACAGATTGTGGCATTTGTGGATAGGAAACAATAGGGTTATTACTAATAAATAATTCAATTACACTTGTAGGAAGTGCTGCCAAACTTGTAATATTATTATTGCTAAAATTCAAATAATCCATATTTAAAGGCGTTGAGGGGAATGTAGTTAATACATTATATGAAATATTTAAAAACGAAACAGTAGCCGGAACTTGAGTAAATTGTCCTATTTGATTATTATTTGCAATAACTGTTGCAATAAAAGTTGGTAAATTGTTAAGGCTTGTATAAGCAGAATAACTAATATCTAAATACAATAAACTACTCGGATAATTCCAGCTAGTTGCAATATTATTGTGCGAAACATCAAAATTTTCTAAACCTTGGTTAAGCGTAAAATTACTCGTGAATAAATTTGTTGCAACTTTAAGGGTACGTAATGAATTTGGTAAATTGGTTAAGGTTGTAAGTAAATTATTATTTAAATTAAGAAAAAATAAATTACTTGGTAAGTTAGATACTGCATGTATTTGAGAATTATTTGCGATTAATGTAATTAATGAATTAGGTAAATTGTTTAACAATGAAATATTATTTGATGAAACATCTAAATACTCTAAAGATGTTGGCAATTGTGTAATATTACTAATTCCACAATTTGTTGCTGATAAACTTAAAAGACTATCAGAAATAATTGAAAGAGAAGCAATATTATTATTGTCCATATACAAGGTATCTATGGAGTTCGGAATTGAATCTAAATATGTGAGTCCGCATTGACTAATATCAAGCAATTTCAAAAATGTTGGAATTGTTGGCATTAATAATGAGTCTATAATTGGATTGTTTCTTGCAAAAAGCCTTAAAAGGTTTGTTGGTAATTGAGGAATAGTATCTAAATTACAATTATTTAAACTTAATGTTTTTAAAGTTGATGGTAAATTCTGAAACCCAATAATGGAGTCAAGGTTATTATTGTCTAAGTTTAAATAGTTCAATCCTAAAGGAATTATTCCTATTGAATCAATATTATTATTACTTGAAGAAAAGTGTTTAATACTATCTGGCAAGGTTGGAATAAACGAAATATAATTACTTGAAACGTCTAAATATTTTAAATTCGAAAAAGCATGAATTCCTGTTAGGTTATGTATATTATTGTTTATGAATGATAGTTGTACTTTTTGAGTAACAGAAGTGTCGTTAACATTTATGCTATCTCCAACAATTGCAGTTGGCACTATATAGGTAAGTGCATTACGGAAATTAGAATCTGGTATTTGTACCCATTGAGAGTATGCAAAAGAACTTATTAATAAGCCGAATGTAAGTAATAGGTTTTTCATGTTATTTTATTTAATTATAGTGCGAACATAAATGATGTAGCAGTACAAAAATTGATAATTACCTAAATGGCATAAAATACAAACAAAACGGTTTAATTAATTACCTAAATGGTTATAAAAAAAAGACTTTTTCCTTGTGCATAATGCAAAAGTATTTAATTCTAAAGTTCGTTAACTTTTTTATTCCGAACTGCTACAAGCAGGGTATTTAGAGATTGAATCTTTCAATGAAGTTACTTCAACTTCAGCAATGGTATTGCCATTCTTATCTTTACAAGTGTAAGATTTTTGACAAGTGGTTATCATAAAAAAGCCAATTAGGTTAACCAAATTTCTTTTTGTTTTCATTTTTCAAAATTTGAATTAATAATTTTCAACTGATTAAGAACTAACAAATAGTGAAAGTATTCTGAAGGTTTTAAAATTTTGAACTCATAATTAAAATAATTATTTTAATAAATAATCCCATACAATTTCATTCATTTTTAACTTCGTAATTGGTATACCATGATTACCATTTTTTGCTTTGAATGTTGTATAAAGAATATTTGATTCATTATTATCATACTCATACTTCTCAATTTCTGAAGCATCAATAATACCTGCCATATTTAAATTTTTCTTTTGCCATTCAAATGAAACCACTTCATCATTCGCACTTAGATATGCAAATAAGTTTTCTGTTTTAGTTACGCCTTTTTTAGATAACCAATTTGCAGGCTTGTTATAAAAAGTACTAAAGTCATTTGGACCTGAAAACATAATAGCTTTATGAACCCTCTTAAATTTTGAAATATAACAACTATGTCCTGCACCTTGAGAATGACCAGCAATAACTAGCTTTTCCCAGTTTATTTTGGTTGAGTCAATTAAAAATTCTTCCCAATTTTCTGTTGGAAATTTTTCAGCTAAGTACTTTATTAATTTAGTTGCACGAGTTACAATAGAGTTTAAGCTGTCAACATGAACAGTATCTGATAGGGGAGTGCCAAAGCAAATTTCTTGTCGATATTTATCAAATGCTAAACTATCAGGCAAAGAGGCAACATCCATTGCTGAAACAAAATTTAAATAAGATAATCCAATTACATGATAACCTTTTTCGGCTGCAAAACTTAATATGGCATCATAGTTAATTGCTTTACTACCAGTACCGCCAATAAATAATAGAAGCTTTTTATTATCGTTTTTATTTGTAAAATAAACTACGTGTTTATCTTGATTTATAGGGTATTTATTTGAAGTCTTGTAAGGAGAAATTTCTGTTCTTGTAAATACATCTTGTGCAAAAATATTTGTATTTAAAAATAAAAAAACAACCATAAAAAATATGGTTGTTTTACTTTGTGGGTTGCTTAAATTATTTTTTAATTTCATTTATCCTACACTACCTTCTAAGCTTACACTTAATAATTTTTGTGCTTCAACAGCAAATTCCATTGGTAGTTTATTAAACACTTCTTTACAATATCCATTCACGATAAGTGCAATTGCTTTTTCAGTATCAATACCACGTTGCTTGCAATAAAACAATTGGTCTTCTCCAACTTTGGATGTGGTTGCTTCATGTTCAACAGTAGCCGTTTGATTTCCTATTTCAATGTATGGAAAGGTATGTGCGCCGCATCTGTCGCCCATCAATAAACTATCGCATTGACTGAAATTTCTTGCGTTGGTAGCTCCCTTATGAATTTTTACTAATCCGCGATAGCTATTGTTACTTCGTCCTGCCGATATTCCTTTAGATACAATTGTTGAACGTGTATTTTTTCCTAAGTGAATCATTTTCGTGCCTGTATCGGCTTGCTGATAATTATTGGTAACAGCCACACTATAAAACTCACCTATTGAGTTATCACCTTTTAAAATAACAGAAGGATATTTCCAAGTTACAGCACTGCCTGTTTCAACTTGTGTCCAAGATATTTTAGAGTTATTACCTAAACAAATTCCACGTTTTGTTACAAAATTATAAATACCACCCTTACCATCTTTATCACCTGGATACCAGTTTTGTACGGTACTGTATTTTACTTCTGCATTAGAGTGTGCAATTATTTCTACAACAGCAGCGTGTAGCTGATTTTCGTCGCGCATAGGTGCTGTACAACCTTCAAGGTAACTCACATAAGAATCATCATCTGCAACAATGAGTGTACGTTCGAACTGACCAGTACCTGCACTATTAATTCTAAAGTATGTGCTTAATTCCATTGGGCAACGAACGCCTTTTGGGATATAACAAAATGAACCATCTGTAAAAACAGCACTATTCAATGCTGCGTAGTAGTTGTCTGTATATGGAATTACGGTACCCATATATTTTTTAACTAATTCAGGATGCTCTTTAACTGCTTCACCAAAGCTGCAAAATATTATTCCAAGTTCACCCAGCTTTTCGCGATAAGATGTTTTTACAGAAACCGAATCCATTACAAAGTCAACGGCAACACCAGTTAAACGTTTTTGCTCTTCCAACGAAATTCCTAATTTATTAAGAGTTGCAAGCATTTCAGGGTCAACTTCGTCTAAGCTATTCAATACTTTCTTTTGCTTCGGAGCAGAATAAAATATTATTTCATCATAATTAGGTTTTACATAATTTACCTTTGCCCAATCTGGTTCTTGCATTGTAAGCCACTTTTTATAAGCAGTTAATCTAAATTCAAGCATCCATTCTGGCTCTTCTTTTTTCGCAGATATAAAACGCACAATATCTTCATTCAAACCCTTTGGTGCGTTGTCCGATTCTATATTAGTTGTAAAACCGTATTTGTAATCGTTTTCTATTACTTCGTTTATTATTTCCATTCCTTATATTATTCTATGTTCTAAGTTTTTAGTTCTAGGTTAGGTTGTAAATTTAGAACCTTTAAGTTGTGATTTTTTTAAATAGGTGATTAAACCTTTTAGTAATTTTTGTATTTCAATTATTTCTTGATTTAGCATTTCTAAGTTTTCATTATTCATATAATCTAATTCAAATGCAATAATTAGTTGTGTTTTCACTTCTGCTAATGAGCCTAATGAAATATGTAAGAACTGAATAAATTCTTTATTCCCTTTTCTGTCAAAACCTTCAGCAATATTTGATGGAATTGAAACAGAAGCTCTCCTAATTTGGTCTTTTAAACCATAGTCCTTCGCGAATTTTTCCTGTTCAGTTAATTTGTAAATTTTGATGGTAAAGTCTTTTGATTTTTGCCATAAAACCAAATCCTCAAACTGTTGGATAGATGCCATTAATTATTTAATTAACATAGAACTATGAACTTAAAATTAAGAACACAAATCTAAACTGAAAAACTCTCTCCGCACCCGCAAGTTCTGTTGGCATTTGGATTGATGAAGTTAAATCCTTTTCCGTTAAGTCCGCCGCTGTAGTCAAGTTCGGTTCCTATTAAGTAAAGAAATGATTTTTTATCTACGGCAATCTTTATTCCTTTATCAATAAACATTTGGTCGCCTTCATTTACATGGTTATCAAACTCAAGCTTGTAGCTTAGTCCTGAACATCCACCACCTTCTACACCAACACGAATAAAGCTGTCGGCTGGATGGTTTTCTGTTTGCATCAAGTGCAAAGCATGTTGTTTTGCGTTTTCTGAAACTGTTATCATTTTGTTTTCTATTAATTTGAAAGATTAATTTGAGTGTAAAAGTATTCAAATTATTGTTTATCACCTAACACTGTTTGTTAAACCATTTGAAAATGAAAAGATTCAGTTTTTTATTTTGTCAATATTATACCAACATTTAATTGTCAACATTTTTTTATTCATAAAATTGCAATAAGCATAAGCTTTAAACTAATATTTTTTATAATTTTAAACTTATGAAATATTTATTTTTAAGCATTCTGTTATCACAAGCTTCATTATCAGTGAAATGTCAAGAAAAACAATTTGCCAAGGAAAAGCAGAATTTAATTGTAGAAACTAACCAAGAGCCTTTTTATCCAAAAGGAGAATCAGAATTATATGAATTTGTGAATAGAAATATTCAATATTCTGAAAGTGCAAAAAGCAATAAGCTAAAAGGCACGGTTACATTAAGTTTTGATGTAAAAGCAGATAGCACAATTATAAATCCTTTGGTAATTCAAGGCATTGATCCTGATATTGATGATCAATTAAAGATAGTAATTGTGAAGTTAAAGTTTGCACCAGCAATTCAAAATGGGTTAAAAATGAAAATGAACATAATGATGAATTTTCCACTAAGTGCTCATTAAAATTTATTTTACCCTCATCCTAGTGTATTCATAAATCATAATTTAAAGTTCAATATACTTTAAAAATGTATTTAGAACAAATATGTATAATTGTAAAATGAATAAGTTAATAAATAAGCCTTCATTATTTTTGTTACTGGGTTTACTTTTATTAGCGCAATTTACATTTGGTCAAGCATATAAGCTTAAATCAGCCCGAGAGCATTTTGCTTCGGGTAATTATGTACTTGCCTTAGAAACTTTTAGAGAGTTATTGGTTAAAGAACCAGAAAATACATACTATTTAGCCAAGTTAGCTGAGTGTTACAAGAATTTAGCACAATATAAAAAAGCTGAAATTGCATATTCAAAAATATTAAATAGTCAAGATTTGCCTGAAGACTATTATTTGAATTATGCTAAAGTATTAGCGAACAATAGAAAATATAAACAAAGCAAACTCATGTATGAAATGTATGCAAAGCTAAAGAAAGATGAGCTTGCTGAGAGAACAGCTTTGAAATATGATAATGTTGAATCTTTTTATGCCAATTCGAATAAGTTTAAAATAGGAATGATTTCTATAAATTCCTCTTTGTCTGATTTCTCTCCTTGCTTTTATAACCAAGGTTTGGTCTTTGTGTCAAATAGAAAACCACCATTACTAAACAGAAATTTAGATGGCAGAGATGAAACCCCATTTTCTGATTATTATTTTTTGCGTGATACATCTAAAATTTATGTTGAGCCTATTAGAAATAGTAATATGTGGAATATTGAATTTGTTGGTAATGACTATAGAAACGCTGATATGACTAAAGAAACTGCTAATGATAGTAAAACTGTTGGTTCAGTCCAAAACGTTTTTGATGATACCTCAAGAATTATTAAGTGCTTAGTTCATACACCAGTTAGTAGCTTTAGCGCTGTCTTAAACACTGCCTCTCATGAGGGGCCCTTAACTTTTAATAGTACCTATGATACTGTTTATTTTACTAGAAATGTAGAGCCAAATAAGAAACACAAATTCGCAAAATTTAAGTCACCCCAATTGAGAATTTTCATTGCAGTTCTAGAACTTGGAAAATGGAAAGAAATTGGCGAATTTCCTTTTAATGGTGATGACTTTTCATGCGGACATCCATCATTATCAATTGATGGCAAAACCTTGTATTTTACTTCAAATATGGCTGGAGGTTATGGCGGTACTGATATTTACAAAACAGAGCTAAAAAATGGATTTTGGAATGCACCAAAAAATTTAGGTTCAAATGTAAATACTAGAGGTAATGAACTTTTTCCATTTGTTGACCAATCTAATAATTTGTTTTTTGCCTCCGACGGTCATCCGGGCTTAGGAGGGTTAGATATTTTCCAAACGGAATATGATGAAAAGTTCTCTTTGCCCATCAAGAATTTAGGGAACCCAATCAACTCATCACTTGATGATTTTGGATTAATTTATGACAATGAAAGAAATAGAGGATATTTTTCTAGTAATAGAATTAGGGGAATCTATGATGATGATATTTATCATTTCTCATATTACAGCAATGAGCAAAGCGTAATTGTAAGAGGCCATATTTATGAAAAGGATACAAAAAATGGAGTAAATAAGTCAATGATTTATTTGCAAAATGGAAATGATATTGATAGTAGTATAACCGATATTAATGGATATTATATATTCCCTATTGAGACTAATAAGCAATATACTATAAAGGCTACTAGAAAAGGATTCACCGAATCTGAAATTAGTATCTCTACCCAAAAACTAAAAAAAGGATTGCTACAAACAATCATCATTGATACCAATTTATACCTAGTAAAACTGCCTCAAGAAGAACTTGCTTTAGAGGATGAAGCGCTAAGAAACGCACTTAAAAACAATAAATTGTTACCACAATATGTTTGTGATACCCTAGGCGATGAGTTTAAACTTGGGAATATTTATTATGATATTAACAAGTACTACATTAGAAGTGCCGACCAACCAAGTTTACTAAAGGTGATTAAGTTAATGACAAAATACAAAGACTCCCAATTAATTATTTCTTCTAGTGCCGACTCGAAAAACTCATCAGAATATAATATATTATTGGCTAAAAAAAGAGCCCTAACTGTATACTATTCTCTTATTTCAAGAGGTATCAGGAAAGAGAGAATCAACTATGAGTTTAAGAACAATTCCGTAGAAATTGAAAGTGAAAAACAAACTGAAAAAAACCAATATAGTCGCAGAACAGAATTTTTTATAATTGTAAGAGGTGTAAATGTAACCAAAGGTTGTAACTTAGTTCCTGGTCCAAATAGCCCAATTCCAAAAGAGAAAAAACAAATAGAAAATAAAGATGAGGGAGAGAAGTAAGAGGTTATAAATAGTAACTAATCCAACTATTTCAAAAGTTCTCTTGCTGTCTTTTCATCAGATTTTAGCTGGCCTTTAAGTGCATCTAAACCATCAAATTTTTTTTCTGAACGAATTCTTTGTAGAAACTCAACCCTAATATTTTTATTGTAAATATCTTGTTCAAAGTCAAAAATATTTACCTCCAAAGTTCTTGAACTTCCATTTACTGTTGGTTTATAACCTATATTCATCATGCCATTATAAGGGAGGTTATCAAGAACTATTTTCACAGCATATACTCCATCGGCTGGTATTAACTTATACGTTTCACCAACAGAAATATTCGCAGTAGGGTAACCAATTGTTCTTCCAAGTTTATTCCCTTCGACTACATTACCTGTAATTTTGTATGTGTAATTGAGGTATTGATTCGCTTCCTGAATATTTCCTTTAAGCAACGCAGTTCTAATTTTAGATGAACTCACGGCAATGTTATTGATATCTTGAGCAGGTATTTCTTCAACATCAAATTTATAAAGTTCTGATAGTTCAGCTAAGCTCTGATAGTTGCCTTCACGGTTACGCCCAAAATGATGGTCGTGCCCAATTATTAACTTCTTTGTTCCTATTTTATTTACAAGTATATCTCTTACAAACTCTAAAGAGGTTAGCCTAGAAAATTCTTTGTTAAATGGAATAATGAGTAGATGGTTAATTTCTGCCTTTGATAATAGTTCGATTTTTTCATCTAAACTTGAAAGCAGTTTCAGGTCATTATCATCAGGAAATAATACCAATCGAGGGTGAGGATGAAAAGTAATAATTACTGTTTCCCCGCCAATTTTTTTTGCAACTTCTTGTAAAGAGTCAATTATTTTTTGATGCCCAATATGAAATCCATCGAAAGTGCCAGTTGTAACTACTGCCTTTTCAAGTGGAATAAACTCGTCTAATGATTTATAAACTTTCAAATTGGTTTAGTGAATTCAAACAATTCCAATCTTGTTCATCGCTTATGATAACTATGAACAAGTTGGCTTGCATTATATAAAATTAAATCGCGAATTAGTTATTAATTAAACTTTTTGTGTTTTTAAGAATTTTACATTCTGAAAAGCAATAAATATGCCTGCAAATATTGTTGTAAATAATACATCACCAATTAGCTGATTGCTTAAAAAAGGTATTGCCGCTGCAAAACATGCTGTAAATCCTTCAATTGAAATAGGGTATGGCAATGAGCCACTTAACCAAACACCTAAATTAGTTATTATCCAGAAAAACAAACCAGATGATAGACCAATAAAAGCTAATTTTAGAGAAGGCTTAAAATTCTTTACTTTCTCAGAAAACAATACGATTAACACTAATGAGACATAAACTGAAATTGCACTCAATGATGAGAAATAACCAATGTATGTTGAATAGTTAAAATTGATGAAGTGAATGGTTAAAACATCACTAATAAACATTGATAATAAAACCACCAATAAAGACAGTTTTCTATTTTGCAATACAGAGCCTGCCATAAGCGACATGCCAATAATAGGAGTAAAGTTAAATGGATGTGGCATTAATCTTGAAATTGATGCCGTAAATACAGTAGCAATCACAAATAATATTGTATTTTTCTTTGTCATTTTTATGTTAAATTTTTTCGTAAAAATATAAATCAATTTTGTGTTAGCAAACTTAGTATTTTTTGTTCAACCATTTCGGTATTCCATAAATGCTCTATGTCTGGAATTTGTAAAATTTCTCTCATAAGTTCATCTTGTTTTTTTCCTTGCGATAGGGCATAAGAATACCTTAAATGTGGGCTAAAAGTTACTAAACTATATGCAGGTACCCATTTTTCAGGGTATTTACTGCTGAAATTAGCTTCAATTTTTTTCTGTAATAAAAAAGAAGGGTCATTAACCCTATCACTCATTTCATAAAAGTTATTAACCGCTAAGTCAGCAATGGCATCGCCATCTGGTTTCCTGAGCGTTTCGTATTCTGGAAGGATTTCTAACCAATTATGGTCATGCTTTTCAATCAATGAATCAAGAACAGAACAGTCTTCAAACCCACAATTCATTCCTTGTCCAAAGAATGGCACTATTGCATGGGCGGCATCACCAATTAAGAAAAAATCTTTTTTATTGCTCCAAGGTGCACATTTAACAGTTACTAATGAGGAAACAGGATTTGCCAAATAATCTTCAATGTAAGTAGGCATTATTTTGGCAGCATCTGCAAAAGTTGATTCAAATAGTGTCTTAATTTTTTCTGCTGTGTCAAATGTGTCGAATGAATTTTCGCCAGTATGTGGAAAAAATAAAGTGCAAGTAAAACTACCGTCAAAATTAGGCAATGCAATCATCATAAACTTGCCTCTCGGCCAAATGTGCAACGCGTTTTTTTCAATTAAAAATTCACCATTCTCTCCTGCTGGAATGTATAACTCTTTATAAGCACAATTAATATAGAACTGATTGTATTCAAACCTGTCGGTACTGAGTTGCTTAGATAAACGTGCAGCAGAAAAAGCACCATCGGAACCAGCAATTAAATCGGATTTAATATCTGTTTTTTTATCGTTTTTTAAATTCGTGAATGATGCAACATTGTTCTTAAAGTCTATACCTTCAGCCCTTTCATTGAAATTAATTTTAACATTGGGTTGTTTTTCAGCTAAATCCATTAACTTGGCATTTATTGCTCCCCTAGAAACAGAATATATTGCTTGGCCCTCCTTTCCGTAGGCTTGGTAGGTTAGTGTTCCGTCAATACCATGCATCATCCTACCAGACATTGGAATTGCTATTTTTTTAATTTCACCTGCAATCCCTACTTCTTCTAATGCTTTCCAACCACGGTCACTTAACGCCAAGTTTATACTTCTGCCTTGATATCCGTCAGTAACTCTCATATCGGGCCTACGCTCAAAAACGTTTACATTATAACCTCTCTTAGACAAGTAAATTGATAATAATGACCCTACTAAACCAGCACCTATTAGTGTAAAATTTTTCTCCATAATTGATTAAAAAATCGTTGCAATGTATATAAAACTCTCTAATTCAATCACTGATAATTATCAATAATAAAAAAAGGAGGAATCATGATTGAGCTCCTCCTTTCTGTAATTTTAATTTAAAATTATTCTATCACTAATCTTTTTATAAATTGTTCAGTGTAAGAATTTACTTTAATAAAATATATACCTTTTGATAAAGATGAAAGATTCAATTCTTCAACTTTATTAGCAACAATTCCATTGTAACTTATTTGTTCAATAACTTTACCTGTTAAATCTGAGATTTCAACATCAATATTACCAATTAAGCTTTTAGTGGAACTTAGGTTGATGATGCCATTTGAAGGATTAGGGTTGATTGCAATAAAATTGGTTGATTTTAGTTCTTTAATGCCAGTCAAGTCTATATTTACCTCAACAGGAGTCCTTACGCTATTACATACAGTAGATGGTTCTTCAACTTTCCAGTCATAGAAATAATAATATGCTGTAGAACTTCCAGTAGTGCCTGTATGGCCATTAGTAATTGAAATTACATTATTAATACTGTAAGGGTATTGCACTCCTGATGAACTTCTTTGTAGCATAGGATTAATGCTTCCTACGTTTGCTGAGTTTATTGTTGAGTTTGTTGTTAATCTATAACCAAGTGCAGGAGTTAATGGGAAGTTTAAATTAACGATTGTTGTGTCTAAAGGAATATTTATACTCATTGAGTTAATAACTGTACCTGAAGAGTTTAATAATTGAATTTCACGAATTCCAGCAGTTGCAGTAATTACTTTTACCGTTTTTAAGGTACAAGGCACACTAACATCAAAGTCAAGTCCACCATTTACTGTTGCTCCACTATAAAGGCTTTGGCCAGTATGTGTTGGTTGTCCAGTATAATTTACTGAACCGGGGTAAATTGCCTTGTCTTGAACATAAAATGTTGTAGTTGTATTAATTAGAGGAGTGGTGAAACTGTTACCAGTTCCTAGCAAATTTCCTCCAACTTGTTGGTCGTACCATTCTAAATTGCCATTAGTACCAGTTGCATTTAGAACAAAGGTATTTGGAATATTTGAAACTAAGCTACTTGCTACAGGAGCTGCTGATGCTAATACATTCACACTAATAGGTGTACTAGTAAATGTTGAACAATTGCCTTGAATTGTTACTGAATAAGCTCCAGTTTCTTGAGGAGAAATTGATTGTGTAGTTGCAGTAAATCCATTTGGACCTACCCAACTGTAAGAAATTGCAGGTGTACTAACAATAGATGTTGCAGAGCCTTGACAAAATGTTTCTTGTCCATTTAACGAAAGGGTAGGTGTTTGGTCAGGGTTCAATTGAACACTAACTGAGGGAGAAATGCTTTTACAACCATTGGCATCAGTTACCTCTACATTATACATTCCAGGTGTTGATGTAATTATTGATTGTGATGTTGAAGAATTAGACCAGCTATATGATGCAAATCCATTGGCAGCATTAAGTGTTACGCTTTGCCCTGTACATATAACAAATGGACCAGGAATAACATTTCCAGATACAATACAACCATTCTCAACTACTTTCACAAATTCATCAGATACCAAACTACCAATATGTGTTTTAACACCAGATGGCCATGAAATAGTCGCCGAGTCAATACTTGTCTTGTCACCTAATCCAAAATGTAGCTGAAATGAATTGGTTGTACCATAAGACTCACCAGACCTTACCTCACGAATTTGTTTACCACCATTATAATAGATTGTAGCTCTTGCGCCAATAGCACCCAAATTACTAACTGTGCCAACTAAATCAAAAGTAATAAAGTGATTTTGAACATTTTTATTGTTTAAAAATAAAACATCTTGAAAACTAGTCGGAGAATTATAAACATTCCCATAAGTGGCAAAAACATCTATTGCTCCATCATGATTTAAATCTCCTGTTGCAAACGAAAGCATAGCTTTATTCATTGATGGGAAAACATTATTTAATTTGGTGAAAGTTTTGTCACCATTATTGTGATAAACAATCCAAGGATTAGCAGAATTACCACCACCACTAATTAATATATCTACATAACCATCATTATCAAAGTCTTCTGTAATTGACTCAATTGGGTCAACATTGGTTTCAAAGCCAGTTGATATAGTAATATCGTTAAAGTATCCGTCTCCATCATTTTCTAATATTTGACTATTTTCACCATGATTGGTCATAACAACATCAAAGTCACCATCGTTATCAATGTCGCCAAAACTAGTTGTCCAAGTTTGCTTAAAATCAGTTATTTCAATTCCATATAATGCTGCACTTTCTGTGTATTGGTTGTTTCCATTATTCACAAAAAGTCTATCCCTTCTTCTTTGGTCTGTATTAGTATTGGCACTCTGTCGGCAGTGGGCTATGTATAAATCTAAATCACCATCATTATCAAAATCCAACCATACACTTCCATAATTTCCCGAATCATATGGGTCTCCGCCAACAGTCATTCCAGGATTTATTTCGGTATTGATAAGAGAAGTTGTTAAGTTTAAGGAGCCTGCATTATTTTGATAAATTTTCATATAATCATTATCATCGCATACTGCCAAGTCAACCCAGCCATCATTATTAATATCTCCAAAGGTTATATTTTGTACAAAGTATGACCCTGCAAGTGTGCTTGTAGTTTTTGTAATTACACCTGCATTCATGAATAACTTAACAAGATAAACTGTTCCGTTTGGTCCAGTTACAACATCTTTAATCCCATTATGGTCAACATCAGCAACTGCCATACCCCAAACCTTCGAATTACCAGATATATTTCCAAGATTGTGATGTGTAAACGAGCCGTTTTTGTTTTGCATGTCAATCACTAAATCCGTCGATTGATTCATTTTGATAATGTCATCTAGTCCATCTCCATCAAGGTCAACTACTGAAATTGCACATCCACTATACGAAGGAGTAGATAACAGAGAGTTGGAATTTGTAAATGAAAACTGCGCATTTGAACTTGCTATAACTATAGAAAATACAGATGTCAGCAATGATTTTAAAGTAATTTTTCTCATGCTTTATTAATATTTATTTTTTGTTTTGTGGAGTGAAGGTATAAAATAATTATAACTTAACTATTTTAAAATAATATCTTTTTTTGTTTGTTGAAATCTTTATAAAATAAACGCCAGTTGGATATTCAAATTCTAGTCTTTTTAAATATCTTAAATTATTATTTTCATTAGTGTAAACACTTTTGCCAAGTGAGTTAAATATTTGAATAGTATTAATATTTTCATAATTGTTTGCCGAAATAAAAAGTTCATTTCCTTCCAAAATTGTTGGATAAATGCTTAATTTTCCAATGGCAACTTGTTTAATATTTACTGGTAATTGAATGTTCTCAATACTGTCAGTAACCATTAGTACTGGATTTTGGTCAGCATTCTGATACATAGTTTTAAATTTATTAATATCAGTAGAGTTCAATGAAAATAACTCATCAACCCATTTGGGTGGTACTGATTGATAGTACATTTTTGCACGTACTTTTATGTTACTAGTTACTTGTGAAATAGGGACATTAAAATGTATAAAATCGGTTCCACTTCCTTCAATATTATTTACTTTATTAAAATCATTGTCTTGTAAAGCATCATTACTAATTTTTGTTGTATCGTAGCTTTGATGCAAGGTTGAAAATCCTAAAGGAGGTAATCTATTGTCCTTTAATAGTATTGCAGCCCTCTCTAATACTGAGGTAAAGTTTCCATTTACGTCACCAGGTATCATTTCGTAAATCTGCGGAGTACCACTATTTCTGATGATGTTGTGATGTGGTTCAAATGATTGATTTTCTCCAACTACCCTATATTGAGAATTAAAAGTACCGGATGAGAAAACAGTATCATTATTGGCGTCTGTGACAATAAATTGTAATATAGCCCTTCTTGATGGATAAGCAGACGGGAATTTATGTCCAGTTTTGTTTTTTATTTTTACTTTAAAAAATGCTGTATCCGAGTTGGTACTATCAATAGTAGCATCAAGCTCTATAGAATTATGTTGTAATTGAAAAAGTGTGTTAATAATGGTTGAATCGAACCTTACATCAGGCACTGCCACATTCAAGCTTTCTTTATTATTTTTTATGAGGTTGAGCATGAAAAAATTTGCACCCGCAAAACTGTGCTGATTAAAAGGTGTTCGCGGTGTTAGGCCTTGAAATCCATTTGCTATAATTATTGGGTCGCTGAGTTTTGGCATGTGACAAGTTTGACACTTAATATTATTAGCTGGAAAACTGGAATTTAAATATTCGTGATAGGTTGATTGTTCGAAAAATTCTCCTCCAGTTAAATTACCGTTCAAATCAAAAGTTTGGGTTATTAAAGTATGACAAGAAGAACAAACTTTTGATTGGTCCATGTGAGTACTATGGGTTGGAGTGTAGCCTTCGTACAATTGCATTTGGGCAACTGATGGGTTTACAAATGGACCGTAAATAACATGGGTTGTATCAAAAGGAATATTGCCTGAGAACATAGAACCTAAGCCATTGTTTTTGATGGTGTGACAAGAAGCACAGGATACCCCATCACGCCCAAGTGAGTCGCTGTCCATATCGGCTAAACCGTAAAATTGATTGCCGTGAAATTTCGAGGTATAGGCGCCCATCGGAGCATGACAGTCCAAACATTTGTTTTGTATTTCACCAGCATGGTTTGGATTTAATAGTATTTCTTGCCTAACTTTTGCTCTCCAAAATGGGTCTTTTGCGCTAAGTGCCATCATTGAACTTTCCCAGCGGTCAACTAAATTTATGTCTTCTCCAGCTTCATTAATATTTGAGTTCTGCGCTAAATCAGGACCATGACATCCTCTACAATGGTAAGAAGTTAGAAAGTATTCGCCGGGTTGTAATGGTGAAGCAATTAATTGTTTTAATTTTAATAATTCATCCTTGCTATGAAAGGTGCTCTTAGCCTCATTGGTTGATGAGAGTAGCATTGATAATCCATATGAAATTAGCGTTAATATAATTGCAATTCCAACTTTTTTAAATCGCATGTTCTAAGAAATTTAATAACACAAACATATAATTATTACTTAATGTTTATGGTAAGGAGTTTATTGAAAAAAAATACTAGATATTAAGTCAAATAAAATGATTAAAAAGTTTTTATAAAAATTAAAAGCCCTATTTTACTAGGGCTTTTTAGTTTTGATATGGAAAATCTATTATATTCCAATTTTTGTGGATTTACCATCAAGGTAATAGGTGATTTTTAGCGCTAACTTAAACTTATGGGTAATTGTTTGATTCAAAACGCCATTTAAATACAAGAATTTATTAGTTCCGTTAATGTATTCTTTCACATCATAGCCATCATCTTTTTTATTAATATCAAATTCTTTGTCATTATTTCTAGAAATGTCATAGTCTGCTAAGAACATTATTTGACCCGTTGTTGAAGTAGCAGAATTTCTTAATGAACCCTCGAAAGTTTTGAATAAATTTGAAGTATAAGGGTTAGGATCGGTATCTATTATTACCGCTTTTGCACTAGTAACTACTAATGAATTTATATCTTTAATGTCCACTTTGTTGGCAGTTAATACACTATCGATATTAAGTGTAAATGGATTGGTAAGTTTAAAGAGTTTAAGTCCAGTTGCTGTATCAACTGAGTTTGAATCAATGTCAAAAACTCCGCTGTACATACTAAATGTTGGCGTAACCTGATGTTCGAATAATTTTTTACAACCCGAAGCAAGAAACATTGAAGATACAACCAAAGTGGTTAAAAGGATTTTTATTGTAATTTTAATTCTCATTGTTTAAAGATTAACATTTATAAAATTTTAAGCAAAGAAATAAATTATTTTGAATTGCGTATAGTATAGTTAATCAGTATAAATGTTTATTCTAACAAAATGGATTTAAATACTTGATAGTTTAGAATTCTTCAAGATAATTTAAGTCTTTACCAAAGGTTTCTTTAATTGAGAGTACCGATATTAAAGACAAAAGAATGCATACAGAGCCAACAGTTAATGCAGCAGTAATTACTCCATAACTTATCATTAAACTTTTAAAGGTCAAGGTTATTGGAACTACAGCACCTCTCACAAAATTAGGTACAGTATTAGTAACGGTGCTTCTTATGTTTGTGCCAAATTGTTCTGAGGCAATGGTTACAAATATTGCCCAAAAGCCAGTAGAAAAACCCAAGGCAAAACATAGTGAGTAAAATGTTTTTACTGTTATATTGTTTGAGAATAGATAAATTGCAATAACTGTAGAAGCCATTAATAAAAATATTATGATAACTTTTTTTCTGCTTTTTAGAAATTGGCTCAATGTTCCAGAAAGCAAATCACCAATGCTCAATCCAACATAGCTCATAGCTATTGCAGTACTTACTTTTATATTACCAATAACACCAATTTGATTGGCAAATGTTTCACATAATGCAATTAATACACCAACAATAAACCATATTGGCAAGCCAATAAGTATACAACTCAAATATTTTAAAAATCTTTTGGGGTGTGTAAATAAGTATAAAAATGTTCCTTTTAATCCGTCTGTATTCTCAATGTTTTTGAACATTTTACTTTCCATGGTTCCTACCCTTAAAGCAAGTAAGCCTAAACCTAAAACACCTCCAGCGATATAAGCAATTTTCCAATCAAAAATATCAGCAACAACGGCTGCAAGCACAGCACCTAAAGCGCCAAACGTAACAATAACCATGGTTCCATATCCACGATTTTCTTTGTCCATTGTTTCACTAATGAGTGTAATGCCTGCACCAAGCTCACCAGCAAGTCCAACTCCTGCTACAAATCTTATAATTGAGTACATCTCTACCGTGGTAGCGAATGCATTTAAAATATTTGCAATTGAATACAATATAATGGAACCAAATAAAACTTTTAATCTACCTTTTTTATCACCTAAAATTCCCCAAACAATTCCACCAATTAACATTCCAATCATTTG
>JBEIDK010000013.1:0-42482 GCA_040383485.1 Flavobacteriales bacterium | reverse complement strand
TAATAAATTGAAATTTTTAGGAATAGAAATATGGATGAAGTAACCTGTTTAGATGAGGAAATTGATAATTAATTTCTGGTATTATGTAATTGAGACTTCTGTAATAGTTTAAAAGAAGGTATTTAAATTTTCATGAATTGCAGTCTACAAGACTTTACTTAATTGCTATTTTTTTTGCGCAATAAATTCAGAAGAAAAGATATTTAATGCTTCATCTTCTGCTTCACGCATTGCTAATTTATCTTTTTTCGATTTGTCTTTTAGTCCGCACAAATGAAGTGCACCATGCACTAGTACTCGTCTTAACTCTTCTTCAAAATTTTTGCTAAACTTATTTGCATTTTCTTTAACACGTTCTATGCTAATAAAAATATCGCTTTCAATAATTTTTGATTGCACTGAATTATCGAATGTAATAATGTCGGTAAGTGTATCGTGGTTTAGGTACTCAACATTCATTTTATGAAGATAATCATCAGAACAAAAAATGTAGTTAATAGTATTAATGGTAAACCCATAACTAGAAGTAATATTTACTAACCAGTTACGAATTGTTGTTTTGTTAGAAAGATTGAATTTTATTTCTTCGTTGAAGAAGGTAATTTTAGGTTTCAAGTATTATGAAGCAATGTTAAAGTTAAGTTTAACTATTCTGCCATTATCAATAAAATCAACAGTATCGGCTAGGTGGCGCATTAAAAAAACACCACGTCCGTTTGGTTTTTCAATGTTATTAGGTTCGGTTGGGTCAGGCAAGGTGTTATAATCAAATCCTTTTCCTTCGTCGGCAATGGTAAAAGACAAATTCTTGTTATTACTTTCGTATGCTAAATTTATTTTCTTTTTAGGGTCTAGGTTATTGCCATGTTGTATGGCATTATTAACGGCTTCAGTTACGGCAAGTAAAATATTTCCAAAATTATCTTCTTCAATTTTGTACTTCTCACAAATATCTACAATAAATTTTTCAACTAAATTTATATTATCATAACTCGAATCAAAATGTAGTTTTTCAGAATCCATAGTTTAAATTTAATTTCAATACCATTGTTATACCCAACAACCACAAAAAGGTTACAGATTTTAGCAATACAATTAAAATTTATTTTTCTGAATATCAAGTAATTGTATCTGATTATAATTTTAAGCGATTAATAAATCTCTTTAAATTTATTTGGGTAGCTTTCGTTCATCATTTCATAAACTGTTTCAATAATATCATCAACACTTGGTTTACTGAAATAATCGCCATCAGTTCCATAAGCAGGTCTATGCGCTTTTGATGCTAAGGTTCTTGGCTGCGAGTCGAGATATTGGTAAGCGTTTTGATTTTCGAGAATTTCTTGCAAGATATAAGAGGAAGCTCCTCCAGGTACATCTTCATCTAACACCAATAACCTATTCGTTCTTTTTAGACTCTCAACTATTTGGTGATTGATGTCAAAAGGCAACAATGTTCTACAATCAATTATTTCAATATTTATTCCTAAAACATTTAACTCATTGGCGGCCTCTTCTGCTAATCGGCAACAAGAACCATAGGTAACTAATGTTAAATCAGTACCATGTTTAATGGTTTCTGGTATTCCAAGAGGTGTTCTAAATTCGCCTAAATTACTAGGCATCTTTTCTTTTAATCTATATCCATTTAAGCATTCAATAACCAATGCTGGGTCATCTCCTTCAAGTAAAGTATTATAAAATCCTGCAGCTTGTGTCATATTTCTTGGCACACACAAATACATTCCACGCAAAGTTCCTAAAATCATTCCTATTGGTGAGCCGCTATGCCATACGCCCTCTAACCTATGTCCTCTTGTTCTAACTATTAAAGGAGCCTTTTGCTTGCCTTTGGTTCTATATCTTAGGGTTGCTAAATCATCGCTTAATATTTGAATACCATAAAGTAAATAATCTAAATACTGAATTTCTGCAATTGGGCGCAAACCTCTCATTGCCATTCCAATTCCTTGTCCCATTATGGTTGCTTCTCTTATGCCAGTATCAGTTACCCTAAGGTCGCCATGCTTTTTTTGTAATCCTTCACAACCCTGATTTACATCGCCAATATTACCAACGTCTTCTCCAAAAATTAGCACTTCTGGTTTATTGCTTAATATACAATCAAAATTATCGCGTAATATTTCACGTGCATCAACTATTTTATCTTCATTGTAAACAGGAAGTACCTCTTTTATATTTAGTGCAGCCTTGTCGGTTTGAGAATAAAGATGAGAACTATACCTATCCTTGTTTTCAATTTGTAATTGTTCTAAATGACTTATAACAGCTGCTCTCTCAATATTTGTTTCACCAATGGTTAACCTAAGGCAAGCTCTTAATGCAGATATTATATCCTTTCTAATAGGTTCTGAATTGTTTCTTAATTTAGTAATTTGATGAGTGATGGAATCTTTAAAATTACTAGAATTTTGGAGTGTCTCAAGAATAACTATTGCATTTTCTTTTTCCTCTACAATAGGTTTTAGATATGCTTCCCAAGCTGCTTTTTTTGCCTCTTTTACCTTGGTTTTTGCTTGGTTATCAATTTCATCGCATTCTGCATCAGTAGCAATTGCTGTTTCAACCATCCATTTTCTCATTTGTTTTACACAATCATATTCACCTTCCCAATCCAATCTTTCCTTACTTTTGTATCGTTCGTGAGAACCTGATGTGCTATGCCCTTGAGGCTGCGTTACTTCTTCTACATGAATAAGAACTGGAACATGTTTCTCTCTTGCAATTGTTGCTGCTTTTTCATATGTTTCACACAAATGGGCGTAGTCCCACCCTTTTGTTTTAAAAATTTCGAATCCTCTTTGAGACTCGTCTTCGCGCTGAAAACCTTTTAATGCTTCTGAAATATTTTCTTTAGTAGTTTGGTATTTTTTAGGTACAGATATTCCATGTCCATCATCCCAAACACTCATTACCATTGGAACTTGCAACACAGCTGCAGCATTAAGAGTTTCCCAAAATAAACCTTCACTTGTACTTGCATCACCTATTGTTCCAAACGCTACTTCGTTGCCCGATAAAGAAAAGTTACTAAAGTGTTCTAACTCCTTAACACCTCTATATACTTTTGAGGCTTGCGCTAAACCTAATAACCTTGGCATTTGGCCCGCAGTAGGTGAAATGTCGGATGACGAATTTTTTTGCTGTGTTAGGTTTTTCCAATTACCATTTTCATCTAAACTATGAGTAGAAAAATGGCCTCCCATTTGCCTTCCTGCGCTCATTGGTTCCGCTTCAATATCAGTGTGAGCGTATAACCCTGCAAACCATTGTTGCACGGTTAAGTTTTCTGTTGCAAACATGAATGTTTGGTCTCTATAATATCCACTTCTAAAGTCCCCATTTTTAAATACACGCGCTAAGGCCAATTGAGGAACTTCTTTACCATCGCCAAATATTCCAAACTTTGCTTTACCTGTCAGAACTTCTTTTCTACCCAAAAGACTTGCTTCACGACTAATTGCAGCCGTAGTATAGTCTTTAATAACTGCAGTTTTAAATTGCTCGAAACTTAATGAATCTGATTTAGTATTTTCGTTACTTTTTGCTGACATACCTTTGAAAGATTAAAAATAAATTTACAGTTATTTCAAATTATAATAAGTGAATAAATAAAGTGTTTCTGCTTATTATTTATGAAACAAATATAATTGTTTGCATGAAAAAAAGAAGATTGTTTAATTATGCCACAAATAATTAATACCAATTTGTATATTTATTTTTTTTTATGTTTAGAAAATAAAAAGTAATTCTTTTATCATGTTGAAAAAATTTCTGCTTTATGTACACGGTAACAATCCCAAACCACTTGATTTTATAATAGTTCATATACTCCCATTTATTATTGCTTTAATTTATAAGTCATTAAACAAAGAAGCATTCTCTAACCTGACAACAATTCAATTATTTTTTTATTATGCTTTTGTTTGGGAGCTTATTGGAGGAATTGCTGCTAACTTAACCAAATCAACAAAGTTTTTTTGGCAACAACAATCAATTAAAAAAAGATTAATTTTTCTTTTTATTCATGCAATTCACCCAATAATATGGTTTTTAATTTTTAAGGTTGATATTCGTTTTGGTATTTTTTATTTCATCTTTATGTTGTTATCAACAATTGTTTTGTTAAAAGTATCAGATAAATTATTACTCTTATTTTCAAGTTTATTTACATTTGTTGGTATATTGATATGCTATAAAGTTGAGAATGATTTTAATCCTTTTCCTTTTGGTTTAGAATGGATTCCGATTGCATACTTTATTAAATTAATTTTTGCGTTTTCAATTAAGTACAAAACTGTGAAATGATTTTAAAAACTTTAAGAACTCTTTTATTACTTATTATTCCGTTAAGTATTTTTGGGCAAACACCAGTTAATGATGACTGTATAAACGCTCTAAACTTATGTGCAAATAATACATCTTCTGGAACTAATCAAAATGCTAGTGCAGAAGTATTACTAGCTGGTAACTTGTGCTTTGCCCCATCAAATGGTGTTTGGTATAGTTTTGATGCTGTAAATAATGGCAGTGCATCAATAATAATCTCAAATATTAGTAGTACAAATGCCAATAATGAAGTACAGGCGGCTCTTATAAGTTTTACTAATGCTTGCGACTTAAGTACAGCAGTTATAATTAATTGTAATGCTGGTGCTAACACAAATATTACACTAACAGGAGCTGGGCTTATTGCCAATCAAACCTATTATGTACTTATTGATGGTGGTGAAACCATCAATCCTGCTGCTGAATTTACTTTTGATATTCAAGATACTGGAAGTGCGGTAAAGCCAACGTCTCAACTTACAAAAACAGAGGCTACTTGCAACATTAACAATGGGCAAATAAAATTAACTGCTATAAAATTCTCTGACCCTCCATATACATTTCAGCTAAACGGAGCAACTTCTCAATCTGATTCAACTTTCGGGGGTTTATCTCCAGGCAACTATTCCATTGTTATCACAAACTCAAGTGGTTGTAGTTTCACAAAAAACGCAACTTTAATTAATTTGGGAGTAACAAGTTTAATTTCATCAAGCACAAGTGCTGATTGTGCAACAGCTCAAAATGGAACTATCACAATTTCAAATGTTCAACCACCTAACCCCAATTATCTTTACACATTAGATGGAGGCGCAACGCAAAATAACGGGAGTTTTACAAACGTACCTGCAGGTACTCATTTTATTACCATTTCAGGTATTAATTGCGATACAACCATTAGGGTGAATGTTTCTATAAATGGAGGTGTTACATCGGCACAAGGACAAGGTTCTGTTATAAATTGTGGAACTACAAATGGTACTATAAATTACCCAGCTAACTCAGTTTTACCAGTTGCACCAGCAGGAACATATATATACAATTTGTTAGGTGCACTTCCTGACCAAAACAATACAGGTACTTTTCCTAATTTACCTTCAGGAACCTATAAAATACAAATTTTTAATACCAATAGTCCAACATGCATATACACTGATATTGTAACAATAACGCAACTTTCGGGGCCATTAATTGATACAACTATAACTGCTAACGAAGTTTGTGGTGATGGTACTGGTCAAATATTAATTAGTGCATCATTAGGTGTTCCACCCTATTCTTATTCTACAGATGGATCTACTTTCCAACAATCAAGTTTGATTACAGGATTAAATAAAGGTACTTATATTGTATTTGTAAAAGACGCTAATGGTTGTAGTTCATTTTTACCTACCGTTGTTTCTGAAACTACACCGGGAAGTTTTACTGATTGCTCTCCTGGTGAAAATCAGACAATTATACGTGGTGAAAAAGCCAATATTGATGCCGAAGCTCCTGCAGGAGCTGTAATTACTTGGGCTCCTTCAGCTACTGCTGGAGAAGGATTATCAAGTACCAATTTTAAATTATACCCATTAAGAACTACCGTTTATACAATGACTGCAACGCTTGCCAATGGTTGTGTTTGTACAAAAAACATAACTATTATTGTTGATTTGCCTATTGATATTCCAAACACATTTACTCCCAATGGAGATGGTAAAAATGATAGATTTCTAATTAAAAATATTAGTTCTTATAGAAATGTTGAAGTCTCTATATTTGATAGGTGGGGGAATAAGGTTTACCATACTACCGACTATACAGACGATACAGCTTGGGATGGAACTGCAAACGGATTTAAAGTTCCTGTTGCAACATATTATTACGTAATAAAATTTGAGTTTCCTGAAAGTTCAGGTGATGACAATCCTTACTACTACCAAGGCAGTATTGCGTTAATTAAATAAAAACTAAATAATTAATCCATTGAAAACAAAAGTTACCATACTACTAATTTTTATTTTTAATCAACTTATTGTTCAGGCTCAACAGTTGCCGCAATACTCCGACTATATGGTTAATTATTTTAATCTTAATCCAGCGGCGGCTGGTTCGCCAGGTTGTTTAATAGCAAAGCTTGGATATAGAGCTCAATGGGTTGGTTTAGAAGGTGCACCCCAGACAGCCTTCTTTAATGTACATTCTAACTTTAAGAAAAAACGTAGAATGTGGATTAATGATAAGCATGCTTGGGGATTAAAGTTTGAAAATGATGCCACTGGCGTAAGTGGACCTATAAATAGAACAACTATGCAAGGAGCCTATGCATATCATAAACCAATAGGGAACCAACTTTTTATGTCGGTAGGTGTTCATGCTGGCATAATACAATATCAATATAAATTTGATAATATAAAGTTGCCTGAAACATCTCCTTTTGATGACCCAGTTACAAGTGGAAACTCTAGTAATAGTGCATTGCTTTATCCAGATATTAGCCCGGGGGTAATGGTTTATAACCAAAGAGGCTATGTTGGGTATACATTAAAAAATATGATTAGAAATAGGCTAAGAAAAGTATATGGTGACGCGGCAATGGGAAGAATGGTATTTCATCATTACCTTACTGCTGGCTATAGGCTTGGTGGTGAAAAGTCGGTATTTTCTTTTATTCCTTCTGTTAATATTAAGGTTGCGGGCCATTTACCTCCTTCTTTTGATTTGACATTTATGGGTAACTACAATAACTTAATAGACCTAGGTATACAGTATAGGTATATAGATGGTATTAATGCTATTGTAAATTTAAAACTTAAGAATTTAACAATTGGTTATGCCTATGACTATAACCTATCCGCAATAAAATTCGGCAGTGGAAATGGTCACGAAATAATCTTTGGATATAGGTGGTGTGTTAACGAATATAAGGATAACGTTCCAAAGGAGCATTGCCCAGCTTATAGGTAATCACAAAAGTAAAACACTTTAGTTTGGAATAATTACAAGTTTTTTTCTAGAAACATTGTTGCCATGTGTTACCTTAACAATATATGTTCCTTGAGAAAAATTAGTTAAGTCAATTGTTTTAAAACTTTCTAAAGGATTGGTTCTAATCTCGGTTATAAGTTTGCCATCTAGTCCATAAATACTTACAAGAGTTGATATGTTGCTTTTGTAATTAAGATTTATACTTACTTTATTTAAAGCTGGGTTAGGAAATAATTCAATCATTTTATCAAAATTATTTTCGGCAATGCTCTCTAAATTATCAACTATTAAATTACTCTCCCAAATGCCACGACCAAATGTAGCTGCTCTCAACTTTAAGGTTGGATAAAATATATCTAAGTCGAGTACATAAGTGTTAGGTAATCCATTATTGAAATCTTTCCAAGTTGTTAGTGTAGTATCAGTGTAATAAACACCAAAATCGGTACCTACATAAACTCTTTCATGATTATTTTTTTGGAAAGCAATACAATTAATAGGTATTGCAGGTAATCCGGTTTGAGAAATATTAACCCAACTTGCACCTCCATTTATAGTTTTAAAAACCTTATTGTTTCCAGTGTAATTAGAAAGTGTTACATAAGCTACATCGGGATTTTCTTCACTTACTGCAATATATGTTAGAGTTTGTCCAGAAGGAATTCCTGTCATTACGTTTCCCCAAGTATTACCTCCGTCGCTTGTTTTATAAATGCGACTATTAGTACATGCATATACTGTATTTTCATCAGAAGGAGCAATGGCAATATATTGATATGTGGCGTTGTTGCTTAATAGTGTAGTTACTTGCATCCAACTTTCGCCAGCATCGTTCGATTTAAATAGCTCTTTATAACCTGCATAAAATATATCAGGATTAGATTGTGAAATAGCTGTTGGCGTTACCCATTTTCCTAAACCTGATTGTCCGTTTGGAGTAATATCGTAAAAATTTCCTCCTTGAGTTGTTGATTTTACCAAGTCTCCATTTGGGAAAGAAGCAAACATTGATAAGTCAGAGTTTGCTGCAATATGGCAATCCATCCCATCGCCACCCTGAACTCTATCTACTACTCCATTATCAAATCGGTTTGTTCCATTATCTTGTGAACCAGCAATTAATAATGATTCAGTATAAGAAGATGCACTCATTCTATATAACTGCATTATTTGAAGACCTGCGCTAATATCTGTGTAAGTTTGACCACCATTAGTCGTCTTGAAAACTCCACCATCACAACCAATAAATACTTCTGCACTTGAAGTAGAACCTACAGGTTGTGGCTTAAAAATAATATCATGAATATCAGCATGTACATAAGGCTTGCCTTGGTCACCATACCAATGTGCACTATTCACAAACGTTAATCCTCCATTTGTTGATTTCCAAACATTTGTGCCTCCAACAAATATTATATTCTCATTGGTAGGAGAAACTTCTAGTGTAAAGTTATACCAAGCATTTCCACCTGGGTCTCCACCATTAACCCAATAACCAATAAGGTTAGGAGAAGTTGCCTTTTGTTGCCATGTTGCGCCATCATTACTAGTTTTATATAATTGCAAAAAACCATCATCGGTAGCATTTGAACACATAGCATATACAACGCTAGGATTAGATTTAGTAACACACAACTCTATTCTCCCAATTCCTGCTGTTGCAGTTGAAAATGTAGATGATAAACTTTGATTCGCAAAAGTGAACCCTGCATCCACAGATTTAAAAATGCTTGTATTTGTTGAGATGTATACAATGTTAGCATCATTTGGCTTTAACTCAACATCTTTGAATGATCCTGATTTAGAAACAACCCATGTTGCTCCCGCATCAGCACTTACATACATCCCACCAGTAGTAGCTGCAATCAGAGTATCAGGATGTTCTGGATTAATTACCAGTCTATAAATTTTACGTGTTTGATTAACATTGAAATTCAAACCAGTGGTATTCCATGTTACTCCACCATCAACTGACTTTAAAACTCCAACACTTGAGGTAAAATATAACGCTGCTGCAGCATCGCCAGTGGCCAAATACATGATATTACTGTTTGTAGGATGTATGGCAATATCGGAAATACCAATTACAGGTAATTTGTCAGTAGTAGTTGGCAACCAAGTATTACCTCCATTTATTGATTTCCATAATCCGCCTGCCGGAGCACCTACCCACATTATTTCAGGATTTTGTGGGTCAAATTCTATGACATTAATCCTTCCCATACCTCCATCATTTGGTATACCAAAAGTAGGACCTATCAGTTGCCAATTGCCATGATTAGAAGTATCGGTTTGTGAATTTTTATTTTGATTCATAGCATGAAAAGCATTCCACATTGCCATTGGATTTGGAAACTCTCCATTTTCATCTACTCTACTCTCATAAAAATATTCCCATCTTTTGTATTGTTCATAACCTGGAATTTCGCGCTCAAGGCTTTCGAAGTCAGTAATTTCGCGTCCTTCCTTCGCAACCTTTTCCTTCCCTTCAGCATATTCTTCAAATGCTTCTTGAATTTCGAAAAAATTAGGTTGCTTGTCAATGTTCTCAAATTTTTTCATCCATGGTTGAGAAAATGAGAAATGACTAATTAAAAATATTACAATAAATAACCTTAGTTTCATTTGGTTTAGAAATTAATAGTGACAGAGTTAAAACAATTTTGTTTCAACAAGTTTATTTATTTTATGTTAAGAAACCAATTTTGTGCAAATTTATTTTAGCATTGTATAATTAATGTAAACTAATGTTGACCAATAATAAACAAAAACTAATAACGGCTCTACATCAAAAAAAATTTAGACAAGAGCATGGTTTGTTTGTTATTGAAGGTGTTAAAATTATTTCAGAATTCATTTCTAGAACAGACTTGGTTCAAGAACTTTTCATGACGGAGAACATTTTGTTTTCAGATGATGTAATGTTAACTATAAAAAAGAAAAACATTGAAGTTTCAATTGTTGATGAAAAAACATTAGTAAAATTATCCGCTTTAATAACTCCTCAAAATTGCATTGCAATAGTAAAAACTAACGAAAATAAAATTGACAATCTTAAACTTGATGAAGAGAAAATAATTGTATTAGATGATATACAAGACCCAGGAAACCTTGGCACAATAATAAGAACTGCTGATTGGTTTGGAATAAAAAGTATAGTTTGTAGCAACAATTCTGTAGATTGTTACAACTCTAAAGTGGTGCAGGCTAGCATGGGCTCCATATGTAATACAGATATCTATTATACAAACATTACTAGTCTTTTAGAAAAAGCGAAAAATCAAAAAGTAACTATTTACGGCACTTTACTAGAAGGAGAAAATATTAATGAAGTTGAATTTGCTCCAACTGGGATATTGTTGTTAGGAAACGAATCGAAAGGTATTTCAAAAAGTAATTTGCCGTTTATTACAAATCCAATTACAATAAAAAAATCCAATACCACCTTTGCCGAATCATTAAATATTGCCATTGCAGCTTCTATTTGTTGTAGTAAATGGAATTAAGGTCAGAAAACCCAAAAATTAATTAAAGAATATTAGAGCTATTATAAATTTGTTTTCTTTGTCAGCCAAAATAATTTAAAACATAAACAATGATGAATTTCACTTTAAATGAGAATCAAGAAATGATTGCTCAAACTATTCGCAAGTTTGGTGAAACACATATAAGACCAAGACTAATGGAATGGGACGAAAGTCAAGAATTTCCTATTGAAGTTTTTAAAAAATTAGGAGAGCTTGGTTTAATGGGGGTTTTAGTGCCTACCGAATACGGAGGTTCCGGACTTACCTATACTGAATATGTTACTGCCATAACTGAGCTTGGAAAAATTTGCGGGTCTATTGCATTAAGCATGGCAGCACATAACAGCTTATGTACCGGACATATTTTAGCATTTGGTAATGAAGAGCAGAAGAAAAAATACTTGCCTAAGTTAGCTACGGCTGAATGGATTGGAGCTTGGGGACTTACAGAGGCTGGCACTGGCAGCGATGCCATGAGAATGAAGGTAACAGCAAAAGAAGATGGTGATTATTATATTCTTAATGGCGCTAAAAATTGGATTACACATGGAATTAGTGGCAATGTAGCTGTAGTATTAGCAAGAACTGGCGAACTTTTAGATAGCCATGGTATTACCGCTTTCATTGTTGAAAGAGGCACACCAGGTTTTGCAGGAGGTAAAAAAGAGAATAAATTAGGCATGCGTGCATCTGAAACTGCCGAAATGATTTTTACCGATTGTAAAGTTCATAAATCGCAGGTATTAGGCAATGTTGGAGATGGATTTGTACAGGCAATGAAGGTTCTTGATGGAGGACGCATTTCTATTGCTTCATTAAGTTTAGGCATAGCAAAAGGAGCTTACGAAGCGGCATTAAAATACTCAAAAGAGAGAGAGCAATTTGGCAAGCCAATATCTCATTTTCAAGGAATTGCGTTTAAGTTAGCTGATATGGCAACTGAAATAGACGCTGCTGAAATGCTTACTTTTAAAGCTGCCGACATGAAAAACAAAGGCATGAAAGTTACCAAAGAAGGCGCCTATGCTAAATACTATGCAAGTGAAGTATGTGTAAGGGCAGCCACGGAAGCAGTTCAAATTTTTGGTGGGTATGGTTACACGAAAGATTTCCCTGTTGAAAAATTTTATCGTGACTCAAAGCTTTGTACCATCGGTGAAGGTACTTCAGAAATTCAAAAACTCGTAATTGCAAGAGAACTATTAAAATAAATTTTTATTATGAATAATTAAGAAAACTCGGAAATAAAAAAGCCCTCGAA
Organism: Flavobacteriales bacterium; assembly: GCA_040383485.1. GTDB lineage: Bacteria > Bacteroidota > Bacteroidia > UBA4408 > UBA4408 > JBEIDK01. Next base: position 30,374 of record JBEIDK010000013.1, on the reverse strand, counting down.
ATTTCGGGGGCTTTTTTATTTTATCTTACTAGAGTTTATTAGTCTGCCAATACAATAATATTATTATTCAATACTTCAACAACACCGCCGTTTACAGAAAAGGTTTGTTCTTGTTTGCTAGCATCTGTCAATTTTATATCGCCCTTTTTTAGGGTGGCAATTAATGGGGCATGGTTATTTAAAATTCCAAAACTTCCATTGGTGCCTGGAAACTGCACAGCAGATATTTCGCCGCTAAATAATTTTTTGTCTGGTGTGATTATGTCTATGTTCATTTAGCCCCTCCTAAATCCTCCCCAAAAGGGAGGACTTGTGTTAAGTGAATTTCTTGATTATTATTTTTTAAGTCCTACTGCTCCTCCCCTTAGGAGAGGTTGGGTGGGGCTTGTTACTTCGTTTCCGCCATTAATTTTTTACCTTTTGCAATTGCATCATCAATAGTACCAACTAAGTTGAACGCTGCTTCAGGATACTCATCAACTTTGCCATCTAAAATCATGTTGAATCCTTTGATTGTTTCTTCAATTGGAACTAATACTCCTTTTAAACCTGTGAATTGCTCCGCAACGAAAAATGGTTGAGATAAGAAACGTTGAACACGTCGTGCGCGTGATACAACTAATTTATCTTCTTCACTTAACTCATCCATACCAAGGATTGCAATAATGTCTTGTAATTCTTTGTAACGTTGTAATATTTCTTTTACTCTTTGAGCACAATTGTAATGAGCATCACCCAAAATAGCTGGGCTTAATATACGTGATGTAGAATCTAAAGGATCAACAGCAGGATAAATACCTAACTCTGCAATTTTACGACTCAATACAGTTGTAGCATCTAAGTGAGAGAAGGTTGTTGCTGGAGCAGGATCGGTTAAGTCATCGGCAGGTACATAAACTGCTTGTACCGATGTAATAGACCCACGCTTTGTTGAAGTAATACGCTCTTGCATGGCACCCATCTCAGTAGATAAGGTTGGTTGGTAACCTACCGCCGAAGGCATACGCCCTAACAAAGCAGACACCTCAGAACCTGCTTGAGTAAAACGGAAAATGTTGTCGATAAAGAAAAGTATATCACGTCCCTTTCCTTCTCCATCTCCATCGCGGAAATATTCAGCCATTGTTAAACCTGATAAAGCAACACGTGCACGTGCCCCTGGAGGCTCATTCATTTGTCCGAAAACCAAGGTAGCCTTGGAATCTTTCAACGCTTCTTTATCAACTTTCGTTAAATCCCAACCACCTTCTTCAAGAGAATGCTTAAAGGCATCGCCGTATTTAATTACATCCGATTCAATAAATTCACGCAATAAATCATTTCCTTCACGGGTACGTTCTCCAACACCAGCAAATACTGATAACCCAGAATATGCTTTAGCAATATTGTTTACCAACTCCATGATAAGTACAGTTTTACCTACACCCGCACCACCAAATAAACCAATTTTACCACCTTTGGCATAAGGCTCAATTAAATCAATTACTTTAATCCCGGTAAACAAAACTTCGTTAGCAGGAGCTAAATCTTCATATCTAGGTGGTTGACGATGAATAGCGTAGCCATTATGATTTGGAGTTTCTCCAATACCATCAATAGCCTCACCTACTACATTATATAAACGTCCTTTTACCTGCTCGCCAATTGGCATTTTAATAGGAGAACCTGTTCCTGTTACAATCATTCCGCGGCGCAAACCGTCTGATGAATCCATAGATACTGTACGAACCGCATTTTCTCCGATATGTTGTTGACATTCCAAAACTATGGTTTGACCGTTCTCTTTAGTTACTGTCAAAGCATCCATAATGTTAGGAAGTTTCATTCCTTCAGTGTCAAAAGAAACGTCAATTACTGGTCCAATGATTTTTGTGATTTTGCCTGTTTGAGTTGTCATTAAAATGAATTAAAAATTAAAAATGCTATTTTTTGTAGTTATAAATTTTGCGCGAAAGTATGTTATTCGTTGCTATTTGCCAAATAGAATTTTATGAATTCCACAACTAAATTTCTTTTTTATCAAACTATGTATTCAATTAATTTATTGAGAATGCCACCTCATTTATAAAGCATTAAAATACAGTGCTTTACAAAAATATAAATTGTTATTAACTCAGCGAATTGGTTATTTCAAAAAGTTTATCAAGAGGAATTGAAGCCCAGGTAGGTCTATTATTAATTTCGTAGCCTAATTCATAAATTGTTTTTTCAATTAAGTAAAGTTTTAAAAGTTGTTGCCAAATTTCATTTGAGGGTAGAACTATTTTATTGGCATTTTGTAAGTAACTATCTAAAAACAAAGAACTTACTATACTGTTCCATTCAACAGCCGTTTGAGTTAATTTTTGCTGTTCATCATGATTAAAGTTCTGAAGCAATACTGCTTTTGAAGCATAATCAATTGAACGTATCATACCTGCAACGTCCCTAATTCCTGTGTATTTAATGTTTCTCATTGCATGAGGTTTATCTGGCTCTCCTTCAAAATCCAAAATAAAAAAATCATTATTACTAAACAATACTTGTCCAAGATGATAGTCCCCGTGTGTTCTAATTTTATTGGCAATAACAGGGTTCATTAAAAGTTGTTGAAAATAACTTTTTAGCCCTAGTTTCTTATCGAAAATCTTTTTAATTTTAAAGTGAAGTTGATCATTAATTTTTGAAATATTATCCTCAAGAAGCTTAAATTTACTATCAATGAGATTTTCTAAACATTCATAAATCCAATTTTGATAACTAATATCAAATGGTTCATAATTGAATCCACTTTTTTCATTACCGCTTGAAAGATTATTATGAAGTTCCGCAGTCCTTTTTCCCAATAAAGAAATTTTATTTTTAAAATCTGCAGAAATCCCTGACTCTATATTAGTGATAGTGCCATTTAATATGTTAGAATATATAATCTTTAAATCATTGCAAACATAAAACCAAGCATCACCATTATTAGTTATTGCCAACTGCATCATTCCTATGAGTGCAAAGTCATTATTAATTCTCCAACTAATATGTGAAACATAAGAAGGAATGTTTCTAAATGCTGTTTCTTCAGTAAGAAATTTAATGGTTTGCAAGTCTGGATTTTCGCCAACGTCTACCTTTCTAAACCATTTAAAAAAATAACGATTGTTAAAGATGACACTTGTATTGGATTGTTCAACATTTAGAATCTTTGAATTTAAGCTAATCTCATCATTCAAATTATTTTTTTGGCTTTTAAATCCAAATAAATTTGAGATATTTTCTTCATTACACATAACCTTGTATAACTGCTTTCTAAAATTAGCACTTTGCAAAGCGTCTATTAAAAAGTGATTGATGTTTAATTGTGCTATTAACTGTAGGCTTGAATCATCTGAAATAGCTATAGGCAACGAATACCATTCATGTAAATTATCTGAATAATTACATTGCACAATGCAGCAATAAAAATTATACTTTTCTTCGCTTATGCAAACGTGATTTATAATATTTACTGAATCAATTTTTCTTGATTTGCCACCAAACCATCTACACTTTGGAAGGTAGTTTTCAAGTAATGTTTCTAAAAAGGAAATGTGCTCGACATTTGCAAATAAATAATTCCACTTTTCTAATAGTTCTTGATGCATTTAATATTTACAATAAGAAGAGTAAAATATGTTTTTACTTTATTAATTTATGGTTTGCAATGACCATTTTTAAACCCTCTTCAAGCGCAATAAGTTTTTTATTATTTAAAAGTTGTTTCATTTTTGTAGTGTCTGGCTTTCTTCTGGTCATATCACCATCTTCTAGTGCAGGCAGATGTACTATTTTTGATTCGGAACCTGTAAGTTTTATTATTAATTTGGCCAACTCTAAAATAGGAACTTCATCTTCTCCTCCAACATTTACCACATCGTTTACAAAAAGATTATTATAAAAAGCATTGGTAGTTGCTTCAATATTATCATCAATATAACAGAAAGTCCTTGTTTGACTTCCTTCTCCATAAATGGTAATGTTTTTATTTTTTAAAGCTGCGAAAATAAATTTACTTACGACAAAATCCTTGCTTTGCTTCGGACCATAGGTATTAAAAAATCTAAAAATAGTGTAGTCTAAATCATATTCTTGCTTATATGACTTTAAAAATGCCTCGCCAACATTTTTAACTATAGCATAAGGTAGTCTTGAGTTTAGTGGTGTTGTATGTTCATTTTGTGGGAACTCAACGGGTTCTCCATATACTTCTGATGAAGAAGAATAATAAACTCTCTTTACACCAGTGTTTTTGCACAAGGTTAAAATATTCTTTATACCGGTAATATCATTTAAAACCTTAACAGGATTATCTAATGTTCTAAGAACACCAACTAGTGCTGCATAGTGAAAAACATAATCGAATCTAAATCTTGAAAAAATACTAGAAATATCAATAAAGTCATTACAATCGGCCTTGATAAATTTAATATTATTATGCTTTGAAGTAGGTATTTTCTCTTTAAATCCGGTTACAAAGTTATCTATCAACACCAAATTATTATCTGGATTTTCTGCTAATTTTTCTGCTAAACAACTTGGTATAAATCCTGCTCCACCTGTAATTAAAATATTCGTCATTTTATCTCTTCCTTTTTTATAATGTCATTAAATATGAGCCATAACCACTTTTTACAAGTGGTGCTGCTAGTTTATGTAATTGTTCTTTATTAATATATCCCATGCGGTAAGCCACTTCTTCTATACAGGCAATTCTTATCCCTTGTCTTTCTTCTATTACCTGCACAAATTGTCCTGCTTGCATGAGTGAAGCAAATGTTCCTGTATCTAGCCATGCTGTGCCCCGGTCCAAAATTCCTACCTTTAATTTACCACGGTCTAAATAAACTTTATTAATATCAGTAATTTCGTATTCTCCTCTTGCACTAGGCTTCAAGTTAGAAGCAATTTCAACTACATCATTATCATAAAAATATAAGCCAGGTACTGCATAATTCGATTTAGGATTTAAGGGTTTTTCTTCAATAGAAATTGCATTGTTATTTTGGTCAAACTCAACCACTCCATATCTTTCTGGGTCACTTACATGATATGCAAAAACAACCCCTCCATCAGGGTTTTGGTTTTCTTGTAAGAGTCTACCAAGGCCTGCACCATAAAATATATTATCACCTAAAACTAAGGCTACTTTGTCTTTACCAATAAAGTCTTTACCAATAACAAATGCTTGTGCTAGTCCATTTGGAATATGCTGTACCGCATACTCAAAATTACATCCTAATGACTTTCCGTCGCCTAATAACTTTTCGAAATGAGGCAAATCATGAGGAGTACTTATTATTAATACTTCACTAATTCCTGCCATCATCAAAACCGAAAGCGGATAGTAAATCATTGGCTTATCGTATACAGGCATTAATTGCTTGCTTACCGCTAATGTAAGAGGGTGCAGTCTTGTTCCGCTTCCACCAGCTAGAATAATTCCCTTCATTTTCTTTTAATAATAATTAATTATGTGGCTAAATATATAAATTTATTTAATCGTGCTCATTGAATATTCATTTCTGCAAGCACATAATTTTTCTTAATAAATAATAAAAATTACATTCGACATTTATTAAGATTTATGGCAAGAATAATGGGAATTGATTATGGCACTAAAAGGGTTGGCGTTGCTGTTACAGACCCACTCAAAATTATAGCAAGTCCACTTGATACAATTCATAGTAAAGATATTGTTGAATTTATTATTAATTATAATAATATAAATCCATTAGAATTAATCGTAGTAGGTCTGCCTAAACATCTCAATGGCAGTATTAATGATGTTGAAAATCATATCAAGGGATTTGTCAAAAAGTTAAAGGTACAATTACCAGAAATTACCATAGCAAGAGTTGATGAGAGATTTACTTCAAAGATGGCTTTACAAAGCATGATAGATGGAGGCTTGAAAAAGCAAAAAAGAGCCAATAAAGAAACCATTGATAAGGTAAGCGCAGCAATTATTCTGCAATCATATTTAGAGACAAAACTTAATGGGTTTTAAACGATGAAAAAGTTGTTTAGGATAGCTGTAATTATTAGTTCAATATTTTTTTTCGCCTGTACTCCAGAAAAAAAAATTTACATTCCTAAAGGATTCGTAAGAATAAACGATTCTATTTCGGTTAAATATATAAGCAAGAATGGCTCAAAATTATCTACTAAAGATAAAAGCGTTGTTTTTAATAAATTAATAACGAATGAGTTTGATTTACCCATACCTTTCTTAAAAGATTATCCAAAACAAGATACTTTTGGATTAAAAACAGGAAACAATGCCTTCTGGAAAATTATAAATTCCCAAATTCATTCAAATGATAGCTTGATTATATGTTTGCCTGCACATTCGTTTCTTTATTCAGAAGGCTTGATTCCTATAATTAAACTAGCAACTTCAGAAAAAATATACTTACATATTAAAGTACAACAACAAATAAGCTTAGCCAATGCAGTTGATACTCTTAATGCACAAGCAAAAAAACGAGAAACAAAGGTTAACGTTATTAACACAGAAAAAATTGAAAGTAATGCTTCAATAAAGAATGATCCTTCGAATCAACAATTAATTCAAACTTTTGGTGATGAATTTGAAAAAGAGGAATTTACCTTGAAATATTTTTTAGAATACACAAAACCCGAAATGATAAAACACCAAATCGAGAATGGTTATTACTTTAAAATTGTTAAAAAAGGCAGTGGTGAATTTGCTAAAAGAGGAGACATTGTAACCATTTCTTACGAGGGAAGATTCTTAAGTGGTAAAAAATTTGATGACTCCTCATTTGGTCCAGAGCCCTTCGAATTTGAGCTTGGCAAGCCTGACCAAATTTTAAAAGGGCTTGAAAAAGCAATTTATAAGATGCAAAAAGGCAGTAGGGCTATCATTTATTTTTCTTCCAAATATGGTTATGGTGCTGAGGGTTCGGCATCAGGTATTGTAGGTAAATATAATAGTCTTACATTCGCCGTCCATTTAAAAAAAATAAATACAAAAAAAAATGAACGCAATTAGCAAAATTTCATTGGTAGTAATGGGTGCAGCCTTAATTTTAACTGCATGTAAAAAATCTAAATTCGAAGGATTTGACGAAACAGAAACAGGCTTAAGTTATAAGTTTTTCAAACAAGGCTCAACTCCAAAAGCAAAAGAAGGCGATGTAATTACATTACAATTAAAATATTATACCGAAAAAGATTCATTACTTTTTGATTCTAAATCGATAGGGCGTCCATTTATGGTTCAAATTCCAAAGCCAGCTTTTAAAGGTAGTTTTGAAGAAGGTTTTACCATGATGACAATTGGAGATAGTGCTGCCTTTATGAATAGTGCAGATTCGTTTTTTACCAAAATCGTTCATGCTGAATTGCCAGCACAAATTAAAAAAGGCTCCTTTTTAAAATTCTGTTTTAAATTAGAAAAAATTGAAACCAAAGCAGAAATCGAAAAACAGCAAGCCGCTGAACAAAAAAAACGTGACGAGGCAAATGCTGTTAACATTGAACAAGAAAAGGCAATCATTGCTAAATACGTTGCGGACAATAAAATTACTGTTGCACCAACAGCAAGTGGCTTATATTTTATGGAAAAGCATAAAGGAACAGGGCCAAAAGTTGTTGCAGGCGATACAGTTTATGTAAAGTATACAGGTAAAACGCTTGATGGCAAAGTCTTTGATAGTAGTGACCGCAGCCCAGTTCCAGTAAAGTTTCAAATAGGAGTTGGACAGGTTATTAAAGGATGGGATGAAGCATTAGTGATGATGAATGTTGGCGGTAAAGCATCCATTCTAATTCCTTCCACAATTGCTTATGGAGATAGGGGTGCTGGAGAACAAATTCCACCTTTCTCTCCATTATTATTTGATATAGAGGTTACAAAAGTTGGAGGAAAAAAGTAAGTAACAACTCAATGATAATTAGAAGTAATAATAAGCTTGAACTAATTACTAACAAATAAATTTTAAACAATGAATAAATTAATATTAACTGCAAGTATTGCGCTAACAGCAACTTTTATGAACGCACAAGACAATAAGCCAGTAACAACTGCTTCTGGTTTAACTTACCAAATTTTAAGCAAAGGAAATGGTAAAAAAGCAAACCCTGGCGATAATGTAACAGTACACTATACAGGTAAGCTAACAAACGATACTGTTTTCGATAGTTCTATTCCAAGAGGGCAACCTTTTAAATTTAAATTAGGACAAGGACAAGTTATAAAAGGATGGGATGAAGGAATTGCTTATTTACATGTTGGCGATAAAGCAAGATTGACCATACCAGCAAATTTGGGATACGGAGAACGCGCTACAGGTAAAATACCTGCCAACTCAGTTCTTATTTTTGATGTAGAACTAATAGCAGCGCAAGAGGCTCCAGTTATAAAACAATTTGAAGTAAAGGGTTTAGATACCATTAAAACAGCAACCGGCTTACAATATATTATGGTAAGCAAAAATCCTAAAGGTGTGCAGGCAGAAGCTGGTAAAACTGTAAAGGTACATTACACTGGTTATTTAACCGATGGAAAAAAGTTTGACAGTAGTGTTGAGCGTGGCGAACCAATTGCATTTCCTTTAGGGAAAGGTAATGTTATAAAAGGTTGGGACGAAGGAATTGCCCTGATGAAAACAGGCGAAAAAGCAAGATTGATTATACCTTACCAATTGGCTTATGGCGAACAAGGATACCCCGGCGCGATACCACCAAAAGCAACATTAATATTTGATGTTGAATTAGTAGAGGTGCAATAAACTACTACTTAATTTATACTATAAAAAAAACGCTTGGTGAATATTTTTACCAAGCGTTTTTTTATATAGTTTATCTTATGTTAAAGTTCGAAACTTTCCATAAACTTAGTGGTGTAATTTCCAGCAATGAAGTCTTCGTTTTGCATCAATTTTAAGTGGAAAGGTATGGTGGTTTGCACCCCTTCAATAACAAATTCCATCAATGCCCTACTCATCTTAGCAATGGCCTCTTCACGTGTTTGTGCAACAGTAATTAATTTTGCTATCATACTATCATAATTTGGAGGTATGGTATAGCCTGCATACACATGCGAGTCTACTCTAATACCATGACCACCTGGCACGTGTAAATTGGTAATTTTTCCTGGGCAAGGTCTGAAGTTTTGTGTTGGGTCTTCAGCATTGATGCGGCATTCAATAGCGTGCATGGTAGGGTAATAATTTTTACCCGAAATAGGAACTCCAGCAGCCACAAGAATTTGCTCACGTATCAAGTCGTAATCAATCACCTCCTCTGTTATTGGGTGCTCCACCTGTATACGGGTGTTCATCTCCATAAAATAAAAGTTGCGGTGTTTATCAACCAAAAACTCTACTGTACCTACACCTTCATATTTTACTGCTAAAGCTGCTTTTACGGCTGCTTCACCCATTCTATCGCGCAACTCCTTTGTCATGAATGGCGATGGTGTTTCCTCGAGTAACTTTTGATGACGACGCTGAATAGAGCAGTCGCGTTCACTTAAGTGACAAGCCTTTCCGAATTGGTCGCCAACAATCTGAATTTCAATATGACGAGGCTCTTCGATATACTTTTCCATATACATGGCATCATTACCAAAAGCAGCACCAGCTTCTTGCTGTGCACTCGCCAACAATGGTTCCAATTCTTCTTCCTTCCAAACAATTCTCATGCCTCTACCACCGCCACCTGCAGTAGCCTTTATAATTACAGGATAGCCAATTTCTATTGCATTTTTCTTAGCATCGTCTAAGTCTTTTAGCAATCCGTCAGAACCAGGAATAGTTGGAACTCCTGCTTTTTTCATGGTGTCTTTGGCATTCGACTTATCGCCCATGCCATCAATCATTTCGGGAGAAGCTCCAATAAATTTGATGCCGTGTTCTTGACAAAGCTTAGAAAATTTGGAGTTTTCTGATAAAAACCCATAACCAGGATGAATTGCATCTGCATTGGTTATTTCTGCAGCACTTAATAATCTTTGCATATTAAGGTAGCTGTCCTTACTTGGCGGAGGACCAATGCAAACAGCTTCGTCAGCAAACTTAACATGTAAGCTTTCGCGGTCGGCTGTTGAATATACTGCAACAGTTTTAATTCCCATTTCGCGGGCGGTACGTATAACGCGAAGTGCAATTTCACCTCTATTGGCAATTAATATTTTTTTAAACATTACTTATTACATTTGAAATTTAAATAATTTGATTTTTCATTTTTTATGTTTGAAATAAATTCAAGACAATTTTCAAATTATTTAGGCTCTACTAAAAATAATGGTTGATCATATTCAACTGGAGAAGCATCATCAACTAAAACCTTTACAATTGTTCCTGAAACTTCCGATTCAATTTCGTTGAATAATTTCATTGCCTCTATGATGCATAAAGCCTTTCCTGGTTTTATTTCATCACCCACATTAACAAAAAGTGGTTTATCAGGTCCAGCACTTCGGTAAAAAGTACCAATCATTGGCGATTTTATAGTGATTAGGTTGGACGCTACTGGTGCAGCTGCGGCAGGAGCTGCTGGTGCTGCTGGTGCTACAGGGGCTACCGATGGGGCAGGTGCAGACACTTGTATTGGGGCAGGAGCATGTATAACTGTAGGCTGCTGTACCGATACATATTCTTGAGCAGAAGGAGTTTTGATAACAATTTTAAACCCTTTCGATTCTAGCTCTACCTCTGAAACTCCAGATTTTGCTACAAACTTAATTAAATCTTGTATTTCTTTTAATTCCATTTTATGATGAATTTATTTGTAATTTTCTTTAATAAAACGCTAATATGCAAATTAATTTCAAAGTAAAAATTATAGAAATGTTTGTTTTCTTAAAGTAGTAGTAAACAATTCATTTCATATTTGAGTATTCTCAAGTTAAAAAGCAATTAATTTTTTATTAACTTTTTTGTAACCGTGTAGTCCATGAATTGCAACTCCACAAAATACACTCCTGCCGAATAGCTTGAAGCATCAATTTCTACAACACTATTGTTGAAACTATTTGTTTGAAACACTTCTCTGCCTAACATATTTTTTATTGAGATATTTTTAATGTTTTGTGTGTTTGATATATGGAAGGTTGAAGAGGTTGGGTTAGGGGAAAGACTTACAGCATCTTTGTTTTTCAATTGATGAATACCGGTTGTTGCATTAATTACTGTAACACTAATCATTGCATTGCTAGACCTTGAAATGTAAGTTGAAGAATCACAAAAAGTATTACTGCAAGCCGAAGAATCAGTAACAGTTACACAAATATTGTAAAAGCCTGGTGCAGCATAAATATGTGTTGGGTTTGCAGTTGAATCAGCAACAGAGTTATCGCCCCAATGCCAAACATATTGCAAGTTTCCTGCGCCAGTACTTTGATTAATTGCAAAATAATTATGAGGTGTTGTGGTATCGGCTACTAATGTAAAATTTGGTTGAGACGAACATACGTAACAGTTACTGGCATTGCCAATGGTGCAGAGAGGGTAAATAGATAGATTTGTAGATGCAAAAATATTGCCTATTCCTGAGGCGTATGGAGGTATAAATGTATAATTTGGCAAACAACTTAATAGTGTGCTGTCAACATTAATTTGCAGCATAGTAGCTGGTAATTGAGGTAAACAGGAGATTGGATTATTTGAACAGTTGAGCACATAAACTTCAGGTCTTATATAAGGAACATCACTAATTAAATTATGACTAAACTCAACTACATAAATTGAATCTGGGAGTGGTTGCAAACCAGAAATATTATTATGATTACAAGCTAAATTACCAAGACCATTAGGTAATGTTGGTAAATTTAGTAACTGGTTTGAATTACAAATTAATGAATGTAAATTATAAGGCAAAATTGGCAAAATCGAAATTTGATTTTTTGAACAATTCAAATAAGTTAAAGAGTTGGGTAACGCTGGCACGTTTGTCAATAAATTTTTTTCACATGTTAATATTTCAAGGGTATTAGGCAAAGGAGGTAAATTGGATATTAAGTTATAATCACAGACTAGTTCAATAAGTCCATTTTGAAGGCTTGGCAGATTAGTTAATTGATTATTGGCGCATGAAACTATGGATAAACTATTTGGCAATGTTGGTAAGGCTGTCAATAAGTTATTATCGCAATAGAGAATTATTAAAGAGTTAGGTAACTGTGGTAAATTACTAAGCATATTGTTATAACATGAGAGAAAAGCTAAAGAATTCGGCAATAAGGGCAAGCTATTTATTAAATTATTATGGCAATATATATTTGCAATTGAATTAGGTAATCCAGGTATACTTATTAATTGATTATTATAACAATTAAGCTCTTCAAGATTATTTGGCAAGTTTGGCAAAGCACTTAATGAATTATATCCACAATACAATTCTCTTAAACTATCAGGTAATAAAGCTATGTTGTTGATTTGATTAAACCCACACTGAATATATCTGATTGTGTTGGGAAGATTAGACAAACTAGTCAATTGATTGCCATAACAATTTAAATACAAAAGAGAATTTGGTAATGGTGGCAAATTGGAAAGGCCATTGCCACCACAACTAAATGATAGTAAATTTGACGGTAATGTTGTAAAAATAATATTAGGATTTCCAGTAATGTCTAGGTCAGCAATTGTGTTTGGAAGTGGTGGTAAATTGACTAAATTACCTCCTCCAATAACTAGTTGATTTAAGTTTGTGAATGCTTGAATTCCTTCTAAACTGTTCAAGCCACCTTGCCCAATATTAATTGAACTAAGGCCGCAACCACCTTGAATACTATCATGTGTAGCATTCATGCATGTTTCAGCGCCTTCAAATATTAGATAGTTTCTAAAATTAGTATCTGGCAATGCATACCATTGAGCTTTAGCAATAGTTGTTGTAAAGAATATAAGTAAAAAGATTTTTCTAAACATGATTTTTGATTTTAACAGGGTTAGTATTTTTAAGGAATACGATGATATAAAAGTCATTGGTTAGAATAAGTTTCAAAAAATATATTCAAGAAAAATCATAACTATGAATTATTCTGTTTCGTGTTGCTACAATTCTTTTGGAATTGGTTATTAAAATTGTTTCATCAATTTTCGAAAGTTGATTTACTGCTTAGCCAATAATTGCAACATTTCTCTCAACTGCACGCTTGCTTTTTAAAATCATCTTTATAATCGGAAAAGCCTTTTATATCTGTTACAAATAATTTTATTTCATCAATAGCTTTTACAACATCAGTAAGTTTTGCTTTTACTTTATTGTCCAGATAAAAGTTGTTTACTTTTCTCAAATTCCATTTTAAAATATGGGTTTACAACTGTTTTATATTCAATCAAATCAATTTCCTTATTTAATAGATTTTCTAACCCAAATTTTAGGTTAAAATAATTGTCGGCATACTCTAATGGCTCTGTGCTATTAATTTCTACCATCATATCAATGTCGCTATTTACAGTTGCCTTACCATTGGCATATGAACCAAATAGATATAGCTTAGCAATATCATTATCCTTACACAAGGCATTTATAGCGTGTAAATTATTTTCAATTAATTCTGACATTTCAAGATGATTTAAATCCGCAGTTTAAAAGCAATACTTATTCTCGTCAATCATTTTTTGAGCAATGCGTTGGCGCGCCATTTTTGTATTAAAAGGTTCTACTTTTGTAAAGCGTTTTATTCCCATCAACATCATACGTAATTCATCACCTTCTGCAAAGCTACAAATAGCATCCTTACCAGCTTTGTTTATTGTATCGGCCGCATCAAAAATATAGGTACGCATCAAGTCAAGTTGTAAAGTGCAATTTGCTTCTCCGTTTTTTGCAACTAATTTTGCAACACGCAGCATCACGCTTTCGGCAACATATACCGTAATAATCATATCGGCAATGTTCATCAGCACTTCTTGTTCTTTGCTTAATTGCATCATCAGTTTTTGAACTGCTGCACCAGCAACCATCAACACTGCTTTTTTATAATTAGCAATGTATTTTTTCTCTGCCGCAAACAAAGAATCGTCTTCTGCACCAAAATCAGGAATACTCATTAATTCTCCAGCTACTTTTTGTGCTGGTGTCATCAAGTCTAGCTCTCCTTTCATGGCACGCTTCAACAACATGTCAACGGTAAGCATTCGGTTAATTTCGTTGGTACCTTCAAAAATTCTATTGATACGTGCATCGCGATAAGCCCTATCCATAGGCGCTTCGGCACTATAGCCCATACCTCCATAAATTTGAACTCCTTCATCAACAACATAGTCTAATACTTCGCTTCCTTCTACTTTTAAGATGGCAGCTTCTGCAGCAAATTGCTCAACCCCTTTTAACTTAGCTTTAATTGGGTCCATTCCCCCAGTTATTAATTCTTCAATGGCATCGTCTATGTTTTGACTGCAACGATAAGTAGCAGATTCTACCGCATACATTCTTACTGCCATTTGTGCCAGCTTGTGGCGTATTGCGCCGTATTTTGAAATGGAGCGCCCGAATTGTTGACGTTCGTTAGCGTAATTTACGGCAGTATCGCATGCACGTTTTGCTCCGCCTAATGCCGCACCAGCCAATTTCACACGCCCTAGATTTAAAATGTTTACAGCTATTTTAAATCCGTTTTGACGTTCGCTTAATAAATTTTCGACAGGAACTTTTACATCATTAAAAAATATTTGACGTGTACTGCTTCCTTTAATACCCATTTTATGCTCTTCGGCATTAAAAGTAATACCCTCATAATGGCGCTCAACAATAAATGCACTTAGGTTTTCATCATCATCAATTTTAGCAAAAACTGTTAATACCTCAGCAAATCCGCCATTGGTAATCCACATTTTTTGTCCATTTAATATATAGTTTTTACCATCAGCACTTAAAACGGCTTTTGTTTTACCGCTGTTGGCATCTGAGCCTGCGCTTGGTTCTGTAAGGCAATAACATCCTTTCCACTCTCCGCTTGAAAGCTTTGGAATATATTTTTGTTTTTGTTCTTCATTACCATACAATAAAATTGGTAAGGTACCAATGCCTGTATGCGCAGCAATAGCTACTGCAAAAGAATGTCCTGCACCAAGTACTTCGGTAGTAAGCATTGAAGTAACAAAGTTTTTACCGAACCCGCCATACTCTTCAGGAATTGAAATACCTAACAAACCTAGCTCTCCGGCTTTGTCAAGCAAAGAATACATCAAGCCTTCTTCTTGTGCATCAATTTTATCAAGTATAGGAAATACTTCGGCCTCTAAAAAGTCTTTACATGTTTGAGCAATCATTAATTGCTCTTCGTTCCAATCTTCTGGAATAAATACATCTTCTGCGTTTGTTTCACGAATTAAAAATTCGCCACCTTTGATTACTGACATATATATAGTTTTTTATTTCTGTAAATGTAGAAAATTTTAAATTTAAAAACCCATGATTCAATTTTGAAAAATTTCAGTGGTCTTCTTTTCGTTTAAAGTTATTAACAAACTATGAACAATTGAAATTTGGTTCATATTCATTTATTACTAACTTCGCGCCGCTCGAAATGAAGTTTATATCATACATATTAGTAATTCTAATGCTTTTTGTAAGCAGTGCATCCTTTGCCGGTAAAGGCAAAGGTAAAGGTGCTCGTGCAAAAAAGTATAGCAAAACTAGTACTCGTAAAAAAGCTACGAATAAGAAAGTTGCTTACAAAGCAAAGACTTATTCTAAATATAAACGCAATTCAATTAAAAGCCCAGGTTCACTAAAGACTGACTCTACCCGATTCAAAACCTTATTGACCCCAACCCCTAGCATCTCTGCGCAAGAGCCATTTGGTGATAGTGACGATAATTTTGCTCAAGAAAATGACATTTATCTAGAAGATCCGAATTTTGACAACTTTGGTTTGGCTGACTCAATCAATGTAAATCCATATAAAATCAATATTGCTCAGTTAGAAGACACTGTATCTTTTGTCTTAATTGATAAATTAGATTGTGACTATCATCATCCTTTTAAGGGAAATGTTACTTCTGGGTTTGGGCCTCGTTGGAGACACTTTCACATGGGTACTGATATTGATTTAGAGACTGGTGATTCTGTATATTGTGCATTTGAAGGTACTGTGCGTATTGCACGTCGTTCAAGTTCATTTGGGAATGTTGTTATGGTTCGTCATAAAAATGGTTTAGAAACTATTTATGCGCACCTTTCTCAACTTAACGTTCGTGCTGGTGAGCATGTAGAGGCAGGAACCATACTTGGTTTGGGAGGTAATACCGGACATTCATTTGGTAGTCATTTACATTTTGAAGTTAGATATAAAGGCTACCCAGTTGACCCAAGTAAACTTATTTCGTTTGATGAGTTTAAGCCAAAGGGAGAGACGATTACTTTAAGTAAAGAGGACTTTAACATTTACGGTCGCTCAAAGCATGTAGCAAGTAAAGGCGGAAAAAGCAATATTAAATATTATAAAGTTCGCAAAGGAGACACCTTATCAGTAATTGCTCGTAAACTAGGCACAACGCAACAAGTATTGCGCAGGTTGAACAAACTTGGTAAATCATCAGCTATCAAAAAAGGCAGAGTGCTTCGTTACGTATAAACAGCTTTCTCACATTACAACTTTAAAATAAATTCGTCAGCATCAAGTTGTGCTGGGAATTGATTTCTGAAATCAATGATTTCTTGTAAGTTAATTGCTATGGTTTCGGTTCCTGCTTTATTTGGCAATAGAGTCGAAACATTTTCTCCTAAGACATTTAATATAGCAGAGTTTCCGGAATAGTTAACTTGATAAGCATCTTCTCCTACCCTGTTTACAGCCACTACATAACTAAAGTTTTCAATTGCTCTGGCAATTAATAGTTGTTTCCATGCAAACTCTCTTCTTTGGGGCCAGTTTGCAACATATAGTAAAATATCATATTCGTATTTACCATTAGTAAGCTTATTTCTGCTCCAAACAGGAAAACGTAAATCATAACAAACCATAGGGCAAATATTAAACCCCTTATAATTTATAATTATTTTTTCATTGCCAGGTGTGAAATGTTCTTGTTCGTTAGCCATTCTAAAGCAATGCCTTTTATCGTACTTATGGAATGTTGTATCGGGATTCATCCAAATAAAACGATTGTAAAATTTACCATTTTCGGATATCATTAAGCTACCACAAATAGCAACATTTTTTTGTGCTGCCTTTTTACTGAGCCATTGCAAGGTTTTTCCTTGCATGGTTTCGGCCAAAGAGGTATTCATGGAAAAACCAGTACTGAACATTTCGGGCAAAATAATTACATCGGTTAATTCAGTAATATCATTAATTATAGCGTCGAAATTAGAAATGTTAGCGTCTATATTTTCCCAAACTAAATTGGCTTGTACTAAGGTAAATTTTATTGTGTTTTGCATTTTTCTAGGATTCAAATTTAATCATTATAATGAATTTGGATAAGTGTCCCCATTTTATCATTAAAATAAACTATATAAAAACCCTTTTCTTATCAGACATAATTACCTCTAAATGTTGTTAATATAATTACCTTAAATAAAGCTTTTGCTATGTTTGTAGAAATTAAAAAATAATGGCTACACGTTCGGGCACAAAATGTTCATTCTGCGGGAGACCTAAAAATGAGGTTACGATTCTAATTGCTGGTGTTGATGGACATATCTGTAATTTCTGTATTGAACAGGCACACAATATTGTAAACGAAGAGTCGAGCAAGGGAAGTGTTCAAAAAACAAATACTGCCTCAAACACACTACACCTTATGAAGCCTATTGTTTTAAAGGCTTTACTTGATGAGTATGTAATTGGGCAAGACGATGCCAAACGAGTTTTATGCGTGGCTGTTTATAATCACTACAAAAGGTTAGCTCAGAAAACAAATGCTGATGATATAGAAATAGAAAAATCGAATGTGCTTTTTGTTGGAGAAACAGGAACAGGAAAAACCTTGATGGCTAAAACCATTGCACGTGCTTTAAATGTTCCTTTTGCCATTGCTGATGCTACAGTAATTACCGAAGCTGGTTATGTAGGAGAAGATGTTGAAAGTATTTTAACTAAACTTTTACAAGCCGCTGACTACAATGTTGAAGCCTGTGAACGTGGAATAGTTTTTATTGATGAAGTGGACAAAATTGCACGTAAAAGTGATAATCCTTCAATTACTAGAGATGTAAGCGGAGAAGGCGTGCAACAGGCATTACTAAAACTACTTGAAGGAACAGTTGTAAGTGTACCTCCAAACGGTGGCCGCAAGCATCCAGAGGCGAAGTTAATTAACATCAATACCAAAAATATTTTATTCATATCAGGTGGCGCTTTTGATGGTATTGAAAAGAGAATTGCAAGAAGGCTAAACACATACGCTGTTGGGTATAGCGCAGTGAAAAATATGGAGAAAATTGATGAAGAAAATATGCTTCAATATATTTCACCTGCCGACTTAAAAGCATTTGGATTGATACCAGAATTAATAGGACGATTGCCTGTACTTACATACCTAAGGCCATTAGATGCAGAGTCGTTAAGAAGGATTTTGACAGAACCCAAAAATGCGCTTATAAAACAGTATGAAAAGCTGTTTGAAATAGATGGTGTAAAACTAACCTTTGATAAAAAGGTATTGGATTTAATTGTTGAAAAAGCCTTGGAGTTTAAACTTGGAGCCCGCGGTTTACGAAGTATTTGCGAAGCAATAATGACTGACGCAATGTTTGAAATGCCATCGCAAAAAGAAAAAGAACTTAAGATTACGCTAGATTATGCAACACAGAAATTAGATAAATCAATTCTTAGTAAATTAAAAGTTGCCTAGTAATAAATTGTAAAAAGTATTAAAGATGAAAGAAGTTACAGTTCAAGAATTAAAAAGTAAAAAGGACAAGAATGAAGATTTTCAATTAATAGATGTTCGCGAAGAGCATGAGTTTGAAATTGCTCAAATTGGTGGAGAGTTAATACCAATGGGTGAGGTAATGGATAACATTGATAGGATTTCGAAGGATAAACCTGTTATTATTCATTGCAGAAGCGGAGCACGTTCTGGTTCAATTATTAATGCACTTGAATCGCAATTTGGATTTACGAATTTGTATAATTTAAAAGGTGGTATTTTGGCTTATGCCAATGAAATTGATACTACTCTAGCAAAGTATTAAGATTATCTAGTTGTGGCGTTTGGGCGTAAAAATTGTATTCCTACGCAGCGGTCATAAAACACTCCTATGCCTCTTTGGTAAACAATTACGGCATATTCATTATCTGTCTCAAACCTATTGCCCTCAATAGTAGTAAAATCGGGAATGGTTGAACCATTTTTTACATAAGCGAACATATAATCATAGTAACCTTGTTTAAGTTGAACCACTCCTAGGTACCTTTTATACTCAGCATTATAAACCATTTTGTTTTGTGGTAAACACTGATAGTTGCTAAATGCTCCATACACATATAAACTTCCATCTTTTACGCTATCGTCAACAGCCAAATTAAAATGCATATAGGCATAATCGGCGTCAATGCTTGCATTGTTTCCATTGCTGCTTCTAATCGCATAACGGCCATTTAAATCATTGAACAGTGTGTATCTTTTAAATGCACGCTTTTCGTCTGTTACTAAATATACATGGGTTTGTTTCTTATCATCATATTCAATCTTATTAATATTCATATTTACTGCCGCACGTAAATTTCTAGTATCAAAATTTCGAAACTCATTGATGCCATTAAAAACATTACCATCGTCATAATCATACGTGAGTTGATTGCTTCGAACATACATTGGTTGTAAATTAGTAATGGCATTGCTCCAATTTTGGTTTTGAATGATTGCTACGCTAATATCAGAATATGGATTTTGAACTGTAAAACTCTCTGCCATATTGATATTGAAATCGACTTCTTGCTTATAATTACGGTCGGCATTTAAGGTTGCTCCATGAACTCTTCCATCAATAAAAACTTGAGTTTCATAAATGATAAACCTCCTAGTAAGTACTAAATTATCTTCATCGCCATCTTCCCATACTTTTATGATATAATTTCCGCTTTTTGTTGGAATCACCATATTTGTTGGAAAGGTTAAACCATAGTGAGTGTACTGAGGTGTGGTATTAAATGATTGAGCAAATGAAGTGATGGTTTCATTTTGTGCATTTTGCAAATATTGGCCTACACCAATCTCTGTGGGTTTCCACGAAAAGTCACAATGAATTAAAGTATAGTCAAAAGACTTATTGTCTGCATCAAAATCATCAAAATCTAATCTTAATTTATCAGTTGAATTGAGCCTGATAATTGGGAAGCCAAACTCTACAGCAGCAGGGTGAAATTGGACAGTATGAATACTTTCTCTATAATTTTTATCCTCATATTTTAACTCTGGTTTTGCATAATCATCGGCAAGGACAAAGGATATGTGAATAAAGCAGAAAACAGAAAACAAAAAACAAAATTTACTCATACTATTTATGATTTCTCAAATTAAATGAATTTAGTGTTTATGCCTAGGTTATTATTAGAAATAAAGTGTTAAAATAAGCATCGTTCATTTAAACGGTACAAGCATTGGAATTAGAATTTTGAACAAATCAATATCTTTAAACGTTCGTTGATAAAATTAATTTAATTTACTTTGTCTTACAATCAATATTATGTGCGGCATTAACGGTTACTTTTCTCCAGCTAAAAAGTATAATTCAAGTCATATTAAAGCTATGAATGTTTCCATGGCTCATCGAGGACCAGATGCACAAGGAGTTTTTACTGATGAGTTAGTTGGTTTAGGGCATTTGCGTTTAAGTATTCTTGACCTAAGTGAAGGCGCAAATCAACCAATGACAAGCTCAAGTGGTCGTTACATCATATCCTATAATGGTGAAGTTTATAATTTTAAAGAGGTAAGAGATGAACTTAAAAAGCGGAATCCTAATTTTCATTTCAAAACAAATTCTGATACAGAAGTTTTGCTAGAAGCCTTTGAAGTGTGGGGTTCGGAAATGATACAAAAATTCAATGGGATGTTTGCCATTGCAATTTATGACACCTTTAAAAATGGTTTATATCTGTTTAGAGATAGATTAGGGATTAAACCAATTTACTACATGTGGGACGGTAGTAATTTTTTATTTGCATCAGAATTAAAAGCATTAAAAAAAATTGATGGAATAAAATTAAGTATTGACAAAGAGGCCATCAACTTATTTTTGCATCTAGGCTATATACCTCAACCGCATAGCATTTATAACGAAATAAAGAAGTTTCCTTCAGGCTCATATGCTGCCATAACAGAAAATAAATTTGAGATTATTTCTTATTGGGAAGCAGCTTCAAAAATAAAAAAGGAAGTATTAAGCGATGAATTAGAAGCGAAGAAAAAATTGAAAGAGTTACTTATTTCTTCAGTTGAATATAGATTAATATCAGATGTTCCATTTGGTACTTTTTTAAGTGGAGGCGTAGATAGTAGTTTAGTGACGGCTATTGCGAAGAGCGTAACATCCTTGCCAGTAAAAACATTTAGCATAGGTTTTAAAGAAGCTAAAAATAATGAAAGCGGATATGCAAGAGCCGTGGCCAATCATTTAAAAACACAACATACAGAGTTCACGGTTACTGAAGATGATGCAAAGGCCATTGTGCCTAATCTTATGAATATATACGATGAACCCTATGCTGATTCATCATCTATACCCACATTAATGGTGTCAGAGTTAGCTAGAAAAAAAGTTACAATGACTTTAAGTGGCGACGGAGGAGATGAATTATTTATGGGCTACGGCGCATACAATTGGTCAAATAAATTAAATAATACTTGGCTAAAATATTTTCATAACCCAATTTCATTTGTATTAAAACATGGTGATAGCCGAAAACAGAGAGTTGCAGAATTATTAAACTATGACAAGAATGTAAATTTGCCGGCACACATTTTTAGTCAAGAACAATACATGTTCAGCAGTAGCGAAATTAAAAAAATAACCACTCAAAACTTCTATTATAAAACAGAAATTAATTACATCAAAAACAAAGAAAGAAAACTTAGCAGCGCTGAAGAGCAGGCCTTTTTCGATTTAAATTACTATCTTAAAGATGACTTATTGGTCAAGGTAGACAGGGCAACAATGCATCATTCTTTAGAAACACGAGTTCCATTAATAGATTATAGAATAGTTGAGTTTGCATTGAACTTAGATGAAAACCTAAAACAAAAAAACGGTATACAGAAATACTTACTTAAGCAAGTTTTGTACGACTATGTGCCAAAAGAAATTTTTGACAGACCAAAATGGGGATTTAGCATACCATTAAACCAATGGCTTAAAAATGACTTGAAATATTTAATTGATAAATATCTTAATGTTTCTGTTGTTGAACAGTATGGCGTTATACAATTTGAATGGGTTGATTATTATGTAAAACAATTTTTAAATGGTAAAGAGTATTATTATAATCGTGTATGGCTACTTATTGTTTTGCACCAATGGTTTTGTGAGAATGATTAGCTACACAATTTGATTTTCTGAATCTCTTGCTTCTACCTCGAATTTATTATTCCAATAGCCTTTCATTAGAGACTCCCATAAATAAAGAATTATAAATTTTAATGTACCATGTTGTCTAAACTGATTAATATGACACAATTCGTGCACTAAATGTTTCTTATCATTCTCAAAATTAACCTTAGAAATATTATGCAAAAAAATAGTAGCTCCAATTACAACCGCCATTTTATTTTGCTTTAAAAAAATTGCAGCCAAATAAGCAATGATTGAATTTTCTTTTACTTTATATCTCACTTGAAGATTCGTTTTAAATAAATTGCTAATGCTTTATGTTTAGATTCGAATAAACGATAAAACAAGAAGCTTAACATATTTGAAACCAAAAAAACGAAAATGAAATTATGTATTGGATTTTTTATAAAGCAAAGAGCTATAAGAAGTATTGGATAATGAATAATATAAATACTAAACGAATAGTTGCTAAACCAGTTAAATGGCCTAAAAAATTGATTCAATATTCGATTTTTATTTGACTGAAAATAGAGAAGAGAAAGTAAAAAAAACAATGCGAAAAAAATAATCGCAAATGGATATGCAGCATTGTAAACCAGTATTGTTAAAACAAGAAAAGTGAGGGCCATTGCACCTAAATATGGAACCTTTAAATTTAGTTTAAGAAGGTGCTGTATTAAAACACCAACAAACCAAACAAAGGTTAAGCCATAGGTGACCTTACTTGGAAAAACGGAAAACCCAATAACAAAACATAAGGAAAATGTAAACAAAACATAGTGAATCAAATTGTAATGTTTCCATTTCTTAAAAAAAACTAACCCAATAAATACGTAGTTCCACCATTCTATTGAAAGCGACCATAATGGAATATTATTTGCAAAGAGGCCAGTAAAATTATAGTTCTCGGGCAATCTATACAAAACCTCTTTTATAAATAAATTTTCTTGCTGCATGAATAAATTACCGAGCAAGAATTTTAGATTAATGGTATAAGGTAATGTACCAACATATAGATAAAAAACTAATGCTAACAATAAGAATAGTAAGTTGACAGGTATCAATAAAATATAAATTCTACTAAATCTATCAATCAAATAATTTTTAAATCCGTAGCCAACACCTTTTTTATGTAAAGAATTGGAGATAACAAAACCGGAAATAACAAAGAAAATCATTACCGAAAAACAATGCAAAGCACTATATGGACTTGCACTCAAAACCAAATTATTTAACAGTAATGCGTGCATAACCATTACTGTTTGAGATGAGATGGCTCGTAAAAAACTTATAAACCCCGATGATTCATTTGTCAATAACATTTATGCAATTTTCTTTTTACTGAATAAATAATGCTTGTTAAAAACGATGATAGAAATTGCAACGAGTAGGTATGAAACCCATTGAAACCAAAAAGTTTTTTCGTGATAGTACAAAACTGCTACAATAAAATTTAGGATTGGGTTTATATATAATAGAATGCCAACTGTTGATGAAGGTAGACCTTCAATAGCAAATAAATTTAGTAATAACGGTAAAATGGTAAATACAATTGCTATGATAAAAATTAGAAAATAGAACGACTCTTCAGTGGGAAGAGGTGCAGAATATTTAGGGTAAAACGGCAATAATATTAATGAAGAAAATACCATTTGAAATGTAAGTATTGGTAACTTATCTACCAAATTGTTTCTGCGTTGTGAAACCAGATACATAGCATAAGAAACAGCAACTATCATACTAAACATTAAATCTTTAAAATTATATATGGCCAATAAAATAATACTCATTACACTAATCGCAACTGCGAACCATTGATTCTTGAGTAGCTTTTCTTTTAAAATAAAATAAGCAAATAAAGTTGTTAATATCGGACAAACTAAATATGCATAAGCTGCTGACTTTATACTAATTTGGTTAATGACGTAAATAAAAACAAACCAATTTGCAGTTAATAATGCACCACCAAAAAGGGTGAGATATACGGTTCTATTTTTTTCCTTTTTTGTGAGTCGCTTAAATCTGTTGTAATTCTCTTTCATTTTTTTAGCATTAAAAAAATAAGAGTAGATAAGAAGTAAAGTTGCAGCAAAAAAAACACGATAGAAAAGAATGTCTATTGATTGGTAATTCTTCAGTGGTTTAAGAGCGAAACCAAAAAGCCCCCAAATAACAAAAGCAGAAATTGCAGATAAGTAATACGTATTTTTGCCTCTATTCATATCAAATATAATTGCAAGAAACGAAAAAATAATTTTGAAAAGTTAAGATGCGATGTAGAGTTCATAAAAACTAAGACTCTAAGGCTAAGTTAGCAACATTAATGCCTGCCAAACTACCTATGGCAACTCCCATGCCTCCCATTCTTACCGAACAATAAACATTATTACTGACTTTTTTGGTAATGGGTTCTTTTGAATTTCCTACACCCATAATTCCGCTCCATGAATGTTCTATTTCAAATTTAGTATTAGGCAATATAACCTCCGTTAAATATGACTTTAATTTGTTTTGAATTATAGCTGAAATTCCAAATTCAGTAGTATTTTCATTTTCGAAATCCATGTTTCTTGCACCACCAAATAATATTCTATTGTCAATATTTCTAAAATAATAATACCCTTCATCGAAGTGAAAAGTGCCTTTAACTTTTAAGTTTGGAATTGGGCTGGTTACTAATACTTGTGCCCTTGCAGGAGAAACATCATCATCAGGTAATAAGCTCCTAGAAAAACCGTTTGATGCAATAATTAACTTACCAGTTTTAATCTCAAGGCCTTCATTTAAATTTAAAGTAATATCGCTATTGTTCTTGAAGTATGAATTTACATTGATGCTATTTAAAATTTTAATATTGTTATGAATGCATTTTAAATATAAAACATTCATCATTTTTCCTGTATCAATTGCGCCTTCTTCTTTATTTAAAATCATTCCCGAAACTTCTTTAAAACCAAATTTTTTAGCGTCATTTAATGTTAAGGCCCAAACATTTTTCTTATTTAATAGGTCTTGAAATATAGAATTTAATAAGGGTATTTTTAATTCCATTTTTTGTAATTCTAAATCATTAAAAAACAATTCATATCCTCCAGATTTCTCAAAAGACATGTTTTTAATACCAACTACTTTTTTTAGGGTTTGAAAGCCTTCAATTCTCATTTTTACTGTTTTCCAAACCTGAGTTTCTCCAAACTTTTCAATATCAGCCATAATTTCTGAAACGCTACCAAAACAAGCAAAACCAGCATTTTTACTGCTTGCACCGTAAGGCAATATTCCTCTTTCTAATATTAAAATCTTTGCATTTTTTCTCTTTAGTTTATATTGTAAAGCGGCATTCATACCAACAATGCCTGCCCCAATAATTACTAAATCAACATTCTTAAAAACGCTATTAAGTTCCCAATAACTCAAATTAAATGGCTGAGATAAATCTTGCATACTTATGAATCTGATTAATTCTAAAACTAAATTTATAACAATTCGTCGATTTTTAATAACCTTTTGTTTGGCGATTGCGTAAACCTACTCAAACAATATAAATTATAAAGTCATGAAGAAAATTTTACTACACAAAAAGTTGATAGCTGTTGCTCTATTTTATTTTGCACTAAGTACTTCAACTATTTTAGCAACCACCTTTACTGTTTCTAACAACAGTCCTATTTTAACTGCTGGATCATTAACAGCTGCTATTAGTAGTGCAAATTTAAACCTAGGTAAAGATACAATTGTTTTTACATCTAATTTTGTAATCATAAATCAAGGGTCATTAACTATTTCTGACTCACTGGTTATTGATGCTACTACACAAGCAAGCTACCCAAGTTCTTATGTTTCTATATCCGGTAATGGCGCAGACTTATATGGATTAATTGTGACTGAAAACATGGAGTTGTATGGTGTTAAAATAGGTAATTATTCTGTCGCTTCTGTTCTTATAAGCACAACTAAATCAGTAAAGGTAGGAGCTGTTAATAAGGGAAATATTATACAAGGCAATTCAGTTGGTTTGTATCTTTTTGCATCAAACAATTGTTCAGTGTTAGGTAATAAATTCTGTATTGCAGAGAATGGTACAACCTTGTTAACTGCTGGCATTTATGGTATTTATGCTTTGAACTGTAATGGCGGAGTAATCGGCGCTTCAAGTTTTGCAAATGGAGGCAATTTGTTCGCACAAAACAATACATCAATAGCTTTAGATAATTGCACTAACATTTCAATAATTGGGAATAAAATAGGTTCAAACGCAGCTGGTACTGCCTTATTGGGAGCAACTGGCTCTACTGGTATTTATTTAACTAATAATTCTTCCAATAACAATATTGGTACTTCAAGCTCAGGAAACCAAATAGTAAATATGTTTGCTAGGGCATTGCTTATTGATGGAGGTTCTAACACCAATACTATTGCAGGTAATTATATTGGTGTCAACAATTCTGGACTTAGTGCGATACCAAATAATTATGGTATTGAGATATTTAATGCTAATAAAAACTCAATTGGAGGTAATCTTGCCATTGAACGTAATATTGTTTCTGGAAATGTGGGAAGTGGCATATACATTCATGGAACTAGCAGAAGAAATAATATTTATAATAATTATATTGGAGTTGGTATTAATGGTACAACCTCAATTGGAAATGCCATCAATGGAATAGAGCTGAATGAAATTGTAAGTGTTGTTGATAGCACAAACATCGGTGATGTGAATAAAGGTAATATTATTGCCAACAACGGCTCAAATGGTATATTACTCAACGGAAGTCAAGTAACTAAAAATAGTATTTTAAGGAATCAAATTCTTTGTAATAGCTCTGGTGGAATTACACTAACAAATGGTGCTAATGCTTCTAAAGCTGCACCAGTAGTAACATCTGCAAATACTTGCCAAATTTTTGGTACAAGTGCCGCTAATGACATCATTGAAATTTATGTAAACCATTCATGTTCTGGTTCACAAGGAAGAACCTTTGTTGGAACATGTACTGCAAATGCAAGTGGTATTTGGGTTTATTCTTTAGGTGGCTATACAATTACTGATGAGCTTACGGCCATTGCAATAGCAACAAATAAAAACACCTCAACATTCAATACTAAGTTTAGCGCTACAACTTGTAGTCTTCCAGCTGGTTCGTTTCCTAACAATCAATGCGGGTATACAACTCAAACCTTATCAGGATTTGTAAATGCAAATTCTGTTATTGGGGCTACTTCTTATGAGTTTACTTTTTATCCTGTTGGAGGATCAGTTCCTTACGCAACTAAAATATCAACTACTGCTTCAATTAGTTTTGCAACTGTTACTCCTACATTACAATGGGGAACCTTGTATGATTTAAGAGTGCGTCCAATAATTGGCGTAACACCAGGTTTCTATAGTCCTGTATGCGTAACAGGATTAATGAACAACCCGAGTATAATTACTAATATAGGTACAAGCATTGTTCGTCCAAATTTTTGCGTGCCTAACAATATGAAGCTAAATGGAACAATACGTTGCACACCTGTTACCCAAGCAAGTAATTATGAATTTAGTATTACTGATAATGTTACACTTACAACACAAACTGCTCTGGGTAATGGAGTTAACTTAGCTTTATCTAGTGTGTCTCCTGCCTTAATAGTTGGTAGAACCTATAATATTTCTGTAAGGGCTAGAGTTTTTGGTTTTTGGGGTAATTTTGGGCCAGTAAAAACTATAAATATTGCTTCTGCATCAAGGGTTAATTTTGTTGAGAATAACTCAGAACAAAATGATAAAGTAGAAACAACTATTTTTCCAAACCCTTTCACTAACCAAATAAATATAAGTAGTAATAATTCTTATACTATTGGAAGCAGTGTTCAACTATTTGATATTTGTGGCAAGATGATTTTAGAAGAAAAAATTATTGATAGCCAAACCATAATTGATACTCAAAAATTACCATCTGGTGTTTATTTTTTAAGAACAAATTACAATACACCTTCCATTCAAAAACTAATTAAGTATTAATTAAAGTTTTATTACAAAAAAAATCTAATAATTATTTCGCAAAAAGAGACTTCAAAATTTGAAGTCTCTTTTTCTTTATAAGAAAAATACTCAAAGAATTAATTATTAATTTTAAACAAATATGTTTGCAAAAAAAACATGCGCAATAATTACATACTCATCTTATTACTATTTTTCTCGATAGCTGCTAAAGCTCAAACTGAAAAGCACTTAAAAAATTTAAAACAACTAACCTATGGTGGTGACAATGCAGAGGCTTATTTTAGTTTTGATGATAAGAATTTTTCTTTTCAAAGCAATAACCCAAAATGGGGTTTACAGTGTGACCAGATATTTAATCTAAACATAGAAAAAGCCTCTAAAGATACAAGCTATAAACCAACTCTTATTAGTACTGGCAAAGGACGAACAACCTGTAGTTATTTTATGCCTGATGGTAAGCATATTCTATACGGTAGTACACATACTACTGCCGATGCTTGTCCTCCGGCTCCTGCAGCTAGAGCCGACCATAAATATTTATGGGCTGTTTATGAAAGTTTCGATATTTACATTGCTGACTTAAACGGCCAAATAACTTCACAATTAACCAATAGTCCTGGTTATGATGCAGAAGCAACAGTTTCTCCCTTAGGCGACAAAATAGTTTTTACTAGTATGCGCAGCGGAGACCTTGAGCTTTGGACAATGGATATTGATGGGAAAAATCAAAAGCAAATTACGTCGGGATTAGGTTATGATGGAGGCGCATTTTTTAGTCCTGATGGCAAAAAACTTGTGTTTAGGGCAAGCAGACCTAAAACCACTGAAGAAATTGAAGAGTATAAGAGTTTCTTAAAGCAAAATTTAGTAGCACCAACAAATATGGAAATTTATACCTGTAATGTTGATGGTTCCGATTTGAAACAAATTACTCATCTTGGAAAAGCTAATTGGGCACCCTTTTACCATCCAAGTGGTAATAAAATTATTTTTTCGTCAAATCATAATAGTAACAAGGGTTACAACTTTAACCTTTTCATGATCAATATTGATGGAACAGGTTTAGAGCAAATAACTACCGAAAGTAATTTTAATGCATTTCCAATGTTTAGTTTTGATGGTAAGAAATTAGTTTTTTCATCAAATAGAAATAATCATGGAACCCGCGATACTAATTTGTTTATTGCAGACTGGGAAGACTAATATTATCTCATAATCAATGGCTCTTGAATTTAGAATTAGTAAAGAAGCAGAACTAACATCTGTAATAACATCAATTTTAAAAGAATTTAATAAAGAAAAAATCTTTTTACTGAAAGGTAATTTAGGTGCTGGAAAAACCGCTATGGTAAAGGTATTTGCAAAAACACTTGGCTTTACTGGTAATGTTACAAGCCCAACGTATGGTTTAATAAATGAATATGAAATTGAAAACAATAAGCCCATTTATCATTTCGATTTATATCGTATTAATGATTTAGAAGAAGCACTGAATATTGGTATTGAAGATTATTTATTTAGCAATCAATATTGCTTTATTGAATGGTATGAAGTTGTAAATGACATTTTGCCTAACAATTGTATACTTATTGAAATTGAAGCTAATAATGAAATTAGAGATATTAAAGTGTCAAGAATAAATAAGTAAATTATTTTACTATTATTGATGTCATTGTTAAAGAACCTCCAACAGCTTTATCATTAAAAAAAGTAACCGCTTCATTCTTTTGTTGTAATGCCAACACATATAAAATAGGTATATAATGTTCTGGACTAGGTATGGCCAACTTTGCTGCGTTTAATTTAAACAATACAAATAAACTGCTCTCCAAGTTGTTAATGATGATAGAAAAGATGAAAAAATTTTTTAATGCTCCATCAGGAAAAAGTATGAAAGAAT
>JBEIDK010000012.1:0-44978 GCA_040383485.1 Flavobacteriales bacterium | reverse complement strand
ATGTGGAATGGAAACTTTACTAGTACTTGAGATATCCTTATTATTAAAGAATCTTTTTAGGTCTTGTTCATTTATAACTATGTCTTCTTCATTCATTCTCTCTGAATAGATACATACATCATAAACAGGTAATTGATGGTATGGAGTTAAAACGTAATGTTTTTTATCAAAGAATTTTTTACCATCAATTTTCTTATTAGTTGTTGCAGTATTTGGTATAATTTTATTAGCTATTTTGCTAAACATTATCTGAGTTGCAATGTGCTGCCAATTTCCTATCTCAGTTGAATGAATTTCAGAAACATGTTTAATTTGTTCACTATTGATAAACAAATTTTTAATAAATGTATTGCTATTCTTATCCGTTAGATAAATATTTATTGAAATATCGAATCCTGAATTATTTACTAATACAACATCCATGTTTTCATTTTTGAGTGGCGCAAAAATTAAATAAACACCATTTGTTAAATACTTTTTCGCAACATTACTTTCAAGGTTACTGGAGGTTGAATATGAAGAAACATTTGTTGTTTGATTCACAATTATTTCGTCCTTATTTGCGGGCACTAACTCCTTAGTAGCAAAAGGCATTTCAAATCCTGAATTATCCTCGACTAAAGCAGTTTCACCCGTAATTTTTTTAATTATGCCTTGCCCAACCTGATTAAGGTATCTAACTTTTTGGCCTACATAAAAGTTTGTCATTATAATTTAGTTTGATGAAAAATTATTTGTTGTGAAATTGAATATTAAAAGGGTATCTTAACTAATTGTAATGTTAAGAATTGAAAAATTAAGAGTAAATAATTGTGAAACTTTTAGTTTGTTGCTGTTGCAAGTAAGTATGTAACGGCCATACGCACTGCCACACCATTTTCTACTTGTTGCAGAATAATTGATTGGTCAGAGTCTGCAACATCGCTGCTAATTTCAACACCTCTATTAATTGGGCCAGGATGCATTACCACGATTTGTTTTTTTAGTTTTTTAAGAATGTCATTGGTTAGTCCATATTGCATTGTATATTCACGAAGAGATGGGAAATAACTAATGGTTTGCCTCTCTAACTGAATGCGCAACATATTTGCTGCATCGCACCAGTTAAGGGCTTCAACTAAATTATGCGACACCTTAACACCAAGTTCAGAAATGTATTTTGGAATTAGCGTTGCAGGTCCACATACCATCACTTCAGCACCAAGCTTTTGAAGACAAAATATATTTGAAAGCGCAACTCTTGAATGCATAATATCGCCAACAATCACAATTTTTTTACCTTCACAAGTTACTAACTTTTCTTCTAAACTGTATGCATCTAGCAAGGCTTGTGTAGGATGTTCATGAGTTCCGTCGCCAGCATTTATTATTTTACAATCAACATTTTGAGATAAAAACTTAGCAGCACCTATACTTGGATGACGCATAACAACCATATCTACTTTCATAGAAAGAATATTGTTAACTGTATCAATTAAGGTCTCACCTTTATTTACTGATGATGAGCTTGACGCAAAATTTATAACATCGGCACTTAATCTTTTTTGTGCTAATTCAAATGAAAGTTTTGTTCGTGTAGAATTTTCAAAAAAGATATTAGCAATGGTATAATCTCTTAGCGTTGGAACCTTTTTAATTGGGCGCTGAAGCACTTCCTTAAAGGTTTTTGCAGTATCTAAAATTAATCTTAAATCAGAGGTTTGAAGCTCTTTAATTGCTATTAAATTTTTTACTGAGATTTTTTGTTGCATAGTTTTTTAATGCTCAGCAAACCTACATTTTTTTTGGAATTATTCTTCATCAAAAAATACTAAAGAAGTTTTTTTATTTTTTTTGCCCAAATAACTGGTGTTAATTGCGATGCTAGCTTATTGCTTTCCTTACTCATTTCAATTATTTTTGAATCAGAAAGCATTGAAGCCTTTAGCATTGAACTTTTCAGTTCATCTTTATTTTTGGCTTCAAACAAATAACCATTTCTTTCGTTTATCAGAAAGCTTTTCGAAGAGCCAACTTTATTGCTGGCAATAATAGGAAAACCTGCGGCAGCCATTTCATGTAACACAACACCCCAAGGTTCAATATGGCTAGGCATTATAAAAATAGAAGTTTCCCGAATAAAATCAGAAAGTTTTTCGGGCTGTACAAAACCAAAATGTTTTATTGATTTATGCTTTATTGGCTCTAAGCTGCCGGTTCCTAAACACCAAAGTTCCCAATCAAAATTTTTATTTTCTTTTTTAAGTTCGATAAAGGCATTCCATAAGTCTAAGCAACCTTTAAATTCATAATACCTGCCAATAAATAGAAAGCGCCTCGGAAGGGCTTCTTCTTTTTCAACTAAATATTTTTTGTATAAATTATTGAACAATTGATAGTCGCAAGAATACACGCCAGTAAGAATCTTATCTTTTTTAAAGCCAAGTTTTTTTGCAAATGATTCTTGCTCTGGTCCGGGAACAAAACAATGACTAAATTTATTCTTGATATGAAATGGTGAAATGACTGATGCAATGTTTTGCTTTAATGTATTTTCCCATTTATTGTCGAAAGCTAGTATAGTTGGTACTTTTCCAAAATAATATTTAGATATTTTTAAGTATGCTTTATCTTTCCAACCACTGCATAAAATTAGTTTAGGATTTAATTTTATGGCAATATCTACTAATTCATTTTCTGAGAAACTATTGCGGTCATGAAAAATTACATTCTGATGTTGTAAGTCAAATTCGAAAGGAGCTTCTTTATTAACCGGCAATCTAACTACATGAATGATTGCGCCAGTTTGATTTGCCAACTCGTTTACACACGCAACAAAATAACCAGCAAGCTCAGCAAATAGAATGAGTATATTCATATTTTAAAATCGTGGCACAATATATCAATAAGTACTTTAAAAGAATTATCTTATCGTTCTAATAATTTAGAATTTATAATTTATTTGAGCTTTATCTCACAAGAGTTATGTTTCCTTTTTTAAAGAAAGTTTTTCCATCAAAACAGATAGCTTCTAAAAAGTAACCATATACACCAACATCTGCTATTTTATTTTTGTAAGTACCATCCCATCCATTATTTCTATTGTTGCTTTCAAAAATCAATTCACCCCATCGGTTATATATTTTCAAAACTAATGTTTCAATAAAATTGCCATTCACAAATAGAATATCATTTACCTTATCATTGTTTGGAGAAAATCCATTTGGTATAAAAATATTTGGCTCCTCACATGCATTTGAAAGTAGCTTCACTAGTATTTTTTTCTTAAAACTACAGCCTAAACTATCAACTACTTTTACTTCGTACCACGTGTCAGTAATAGGTTTGGCAATAGGGTTATTAATATCGTTTTTATTCAAGCTTTCAGCGGGGTTCCAAAAGTAATTCATATTAACATCAGAAGTAAAATTGAGTTGTGATTGCTCACCAATGAATATGGTATCAGGATTTGCAGTGATAGAATAGTTTAATGAATCTATTTCACTAATAATTATTTTAGTGGAGAGGGTCCTTTTACAAGTGTCCCCATTGTTATTTAATAAACCAATTTCTACATTAAAGCTGGTTGTAGAGTCAACAATTGCAATTGGATTTGAAATAACTGAACTATTCAAAACTCCTGATGGACTCCATGTGTAAAAATCTCCGCCACTAGCATTTAATGAAATGGGCTCTCCTTTCTTACATGAGAATAAATTTTGGTTGACAATAAAATTAAAAACAGTATCTATTTGAATTGGCAAGCTTAAGGTGTCCTTGCAAGTGTTGCCATCTGTAATTACTAATTCTACATTGTAATTACCTGTATTAAAATAATTATGTGTTGGATTTTGCAGCGTAGAGTTTGAGGCATCGCCAAAATTCCAATCATAAGTTAGAGGCAATGCTGTTGTTTGTGAAGTATCAACAAATGAAACAGATGAAGAACATGAAATTAAACTATAATTAAAGTCGGCGAAGGGTTGTGGGTCAACAATGACGGTTCTTGTAAGGCTATCGAAAAAGTTACAGAATTGATTTTGAACTTTAAATTTAATGGTATATGTGCCTGCAGTTGTAAAAGTAAAAACATGTTGCGCATTAACACTATCAACTATTATTCCATCTAAATACCAATAAAAACTTGAGTTGCCAGTGTAAATATTTTCAGGAGTAACTATAAGTGGTGAGCAACCTTTCAGAACACTAGTAAAGTTTGCTGATCCGGGTGATACCTGAAAATCAATTTTAAAAACAGCGTTGTTGCAATTGAAACTATTATTCGTTGCACTCCAAGCATTTGGTGATGTAGGAAAATCATTATTACTGCCACAGCCAGCACAAACCGACTGGTAAATAATTCCATTTTTGTCAAACCTACTAGTACCGCCATCTACGTGCTCTTGACTTTGCGAACCACCATAATAAGTAGCATATAAAAGAGAGTTTATGTTAGGTGTAAATACTGCTAAATAAAAATTAAAACCGTCAGTCGTACTTTGTTGCGCATTAGCTGTTACTGGCATGTTTAGCATCGGAATTCCTGTCAAAATATTTCCTCCCCAACCACTTACATACACGTTCTGACAAACGTCTACCAAAAAAGCTGCAGGCGAAAAATTTATTCCGCTACCATTTCCAAAAACAGTTGAATAAAGCGTTTGAGAAAGATTACTATCGAACTTTTGAATAAATTGACCACTACCAGCGTTTGAATAAGATGCATTTAATACTGGCATTAAACCTTCGCTTTGACCAACAATATAAATATTATTTAGAAAATCTATTTGAACAAAAAAACTTTGATCATAACTACTTGTTCCAATAAATGTGGAGGCTAATAATGAGGTTCCATTAGGAGCTATTTTACTTAAAAAACCATCGCATCTGCCACCTTGATAGTTGGGATTTGTGCCACCTAAGGTAGTTGGGAAATTATTACTCCAGGTGCCTCCAGTAATTACAACATTGTTAGTGTTGTCTATGGCTAAGGCATATCCTGCTTCATCGTTTAGCCCACCAATAAAAGTACTCCACAATAAATTCGTCAAAGCCGGATTGAATGAAAACAGAACAGCATCTTGTAGTCCGCCAATTAAAGGCTGTAAGGCATTAGGCGTAACCGGAAAATTTGAAGATTTGGTAGATGAAACAACCACAATATTGCCTTGTTTATTTATCTGAATCTCACCTCTAAAAAAATCTCCATAATTATATTTTAAGCTGTCGCTAAAATTGACGCCATCATTATCATTGCCACCAATAAAAGTTGAACCCAATAATTGAGTTCCTAAATTATTGAGCTTAGCAATATAAATATCGGAACCACTTGTAAAGCTTGAACCATTGCCAGCAACGCTGAATGACAAACCTCCATTAAAAGTATTATCGTATGCATTGCTAGTAGTTGGAAAATCTGATGATCCTGTAGCGCCATATAAAAAAACATTATCTAATGAATCAACAATGATGCTTGATACAACTTCAGTGCTACTGCCTCCTAGATAAGTCGAAAAAAGTAATTGACTTCCTGTTCCATTGTATTTAGTTAGAACCACATCAATTAAACTATTAAAGGTGGTTTGATATGCACCTAAGGTGATAGGGTAGCCTTGGGCAAAACAAGTGCCTCCTGCAATTAAATTACCATTGTTATCATGGGTTGCACTCATGCCAAAATTATCAGCTGTTGAACCGCTGTAGGTGCTAAAAATTACAATTGGGTCTATAACTAATTCATAGCTTTTGTTGTAACCAACAGGAAATTCAAACTCAACATCTTTATTTTTAATAACAAAATTACATGGCACATTAATCCTTTTGTTATTTATTATTTGGTATGCAATAGGACTCTCTTCAATGATAGTATTAAAGCTTGTTTCTATGTAAAGATTTCCATTTTTTAATTGCAAACTTCTAGCACTATCAAATTCGAGAATTGGTATTTGATGGCCGCTTTTTGTGCTGATGTAAAAAGTATATTTAAAACTATTTTCTTCATTATCTACAATCATATTCACACCATCGTAAAGGTTTGAATATTTAATTCTTTCATAACACCTCACATTTCCTTGCCATTTATTTTTGTCATCTCCTAGGTAATAATTTTCGAAATAGGATTGAATTTTATCAGGAGTTATTTTTATCTGTTGAGCTGAGTTGGCACTTTTAAAGTTTAATTTAAAGGCATGAGACTTTATTGGTAAGATGCTTTCATTTGCTTTTAATTTATGGTTTTTTGCAACAGCATTCTTATCATATAAATGATAGGTGAAACAGTTCTTTTCGAACCAAACTTTACCGCCATCAACCTTTGCCATATATTGAACATTCTTATTCCACTGACCTTTATTTTCAATAAACAGCAAATTATTCTTCGCTGAATGAGAAAAAGAGCATTTGTATATAATGCCTGTAAGTAAGATAGTAAGCAAAATGCTTTTATACATCCGGAAATAATTTACTTTTTAATTTAGTTAATAAATATATGATTTGTAAAAATAGTACTGTCAATTGATTTATAAATTATTTTTTACTTTGCAGTTCTATTTTAAAAGAATAATTATGCAATATATCGACAATATTATCTTTCTTATTTTACTTGCTTTTGCTTCTTATTTATTTGCAAAAAATATTGGTAAAATAAAACGCAATATTAATCTTGGAAAACCCAAACAAGCCAATGATAGAATTGCTGAAAGGTGGAGAACCATGTTGATGGTGGCTATAGGGCAACAAAAAATGCTTGTGCGCCCCACTGCAGCAATTATGCATATTTTTTTATATGTTGGTTTTATTATCATCAATATTGAAGTAATAGAAATAGTAATTGACGGTATTTTCGGAACACATAGAATACTTTCATTTATGGGAGGATTCTATTACTTTTTAATTTCAAGTTTTGAAATTCTTGCATTACTTGTCATTATTGGCTGTGTTGTTTTTTTAGCACGAAGAAATGTGATGAAGCTCAAAAGGTTTATGAGTAATGAGCTAGATGGTTGGCCAAGAAGTGATGCAAATTATATTTTAATTACAGAAATATTGTTAATGGGTGCATTTCTTATTATGAATGCTGCCGATGGATCAATCATGACAATTTCAGCAATGAGTGGTGAGTTAAATCACTATACTGAGTCTGCAAGAAATATTTTTCCTAATGGTGCGGTTTTAAATGAAGGGCTTGATTTCCCTGTTAGCAAATTTTTGGCTGGAATGTTACCTGATAGTATTTCTTCTCTTGAAATGATTGAACGCGGATGTTGGTGGTTTCATATTATTGGGATATTGATTTTCATGAATTACCTTCCTTATTCAAAACACTTTCATATTATACTTTCTTTTCCGAATGTTTTCTATTCAAATTTAGATGCCAAAGGAAGATTTAATAATCTTGATAGTGTAACAAATGAGGTGAAGTTAATGCTTGACCCAAATGCGGTTCCTTCATCTGATGCGCCTCCTGCTGGCTTTGGAGCAAGAGATGTTACTGATTTAAATTGGGTGCAACTCATGAATGCATATAGCTGTACTGAGTGTGGAAGATGCACTAGTAATTGCCCAGCAAATCAAACAGGTAAGCTACTCTCTCCTAGAAAAATCATGATGGATACACGTGACCGTTTAGAAGAAGTTGGAAGAAACATTGATAAGAATGGTCCCGATTTTAAAGACGAAAAAACATTACTTGGCGATTATATCACTCCTGAAGAATTATGGGCTTGTACCACATGTAATGCTTGTACGGAGAGCTGTCCAATCAACATTGATCCTCTTTCAATTATTATCGACCTAAGAAGATACTTGGTAATGGAACAATCATCAGCGCCTTCTTCGCTCAATGCAATGTTTACAAATATCGAGAATAACGGTGCGCCATGGCAATTCTCTCCTACTGATAGACTGAACTGGAAAGACGAGGAGTAAATTACTTGTTCACTAACACTTTATAATCCAACAAACTAGCTTCAATAACCTTGTAAGCTTCTTCTTTATTGTAAACATGCGTTATTTCAACCTGATTATTGATTTCTCCTGGCTTTAATTTGTAGGTCAAAAAGTAATGCATTAATCTATCGATGAGCTTTGCTGGCAATTCACTAATATCCTTATAGCCTCCATAGGTAATATCATCTTTCATTACTGCAATTATTTTATCATCCGCCTCATTGTTGTCTATCATTCTTAATCCACCAATGGGTATTGCTTGCATTAAAATGTTGCCATGAATTAACTTTTCTGTCAATATACAAATATCCAAAGGGTCGCCATCACCAACCATTTTTTCTCTGTTCGTTTGAGCCTTGCAAAATTCGGCAATGTTATCGCCGCAGAAGGTTTGAGGAATAAAGCCGTATGGCATAGGGCAAACATTCGAAAACTTTTGAGGCCTATCAACCTTTAACAGCCCTGAGTTTTTGTCAAGCTCATATTTTACTGTATCGCTAGGAACAATTTCAATATATACCCAAACCTGTTGTGGCGCATTTTTACCTGCGCTTATTCCATGCCAGGGGTGTGCAATATGTTGAGGAAACTTTTCCATTTTTAGAATTATTCATTTTATGTGAATTCCAATAAACGAAAATATTACCGACTAGATGCAATAATTTCATACTTTTTAAGTTATTTGTTCCGTATGAATTTAAAGCACCTTAGTTTTCTAATAGCTGGCTTATTTCTTTCTTTTTCAAGTTACTCTCAGGGTCTGAATACCATAACATTATTTTTTACAGATAGTGTCACTAGCGAACCCATAGAGGGCGTTGTCGTGAACTGTATTACCATTAATGCAAGTGCAGTTTCTGATAATGCTGGAAAAGTAATGTTCTCACTCAATTCGAAATTGCAAAGAGTAGAATTGTTTTATTCAAACATTACATACAAGTCATCCAACTTAGTATTAGAAGTCAATACTATCAATGAAATAGTAAAGGTGAGGCTTTCTAAAAAGGTAAATTTAATCAATACAATTCAGATTGAAGATAAGGAAGCACGCAGGAACAACATGATTCGGATTGATCCTAAATTTGCAATTGTTTCACCAACCACTGGTGGCATAGAATCAATACTAAAAACTTTGCCTGGACTCAGTTCTAACAACGAGTTAAGTAGCCAATATAATGTTAGAGGTGGAAACTATGACGAAAATTTAATCTATGT
This sequence comes from Flavobacteriales bacterium, assembly GCA_040383485.1. Lineage (GTDB taxonomy): Bacteria > Bacteroidota > Bacteroidia > UBA4408 > UBA4408 > JBEIDK01. The sequence goes on along the minus strand of JBEIDK010000012.1, from coordinate 35,837 downwards.
TAATGATGTTGAAATTTATAGGCCTTTTTTGGTAAGAAGTGGACAACAAGAAGGTTTAAGTTTTATTAATCCAGATTTGGTAAGTGGTATTCAGTTTTCAGCAGGCGGTTTTGAAGCAAGATTTGGAGATAAACTATCGTCGGTTTTAGACATTACATATCGCAAGCCGAGAGGATTTGAAGCATCAGCAACAGCAACAATATTAGGCTCTTCGGCACATATTGGCGATAGAAGTAAAGATGCCAGGTTTACCTACATTACTGGTATTAGATACAGAACCAATAGGTATTTGCTAGGAAGCCTCGATACACAAGGCGACTATAGGCCACTTTTTGTTGATGGACAATGTTACATGAATTTTGATTACAGTACCAATTGGAGCTTTTCTTTTTTAGGAAATGCAGCATACAACCGTTATCAATTTAATCCTGAAGACCGTGAGACTTCTTTCGGGACCATACAAATTGCAAAAAAAATATTTATTGATTTTGATGGTCAAGAAAAAAACGAATATGAAACATATTTAGGTGCATTTACAGCAACCAACAAACCGAACGAAAAGGTGACTCTTAAGTATATTGTTTCTGCCTTTCGCTCATTCGAAATTGAACGACAAAATGTGTTAGGAAGATATAATATTTATGATGTAAACAATGATTTAGGAAGCGATTCGTTAGGCGATACTACTAACCTTACTGGTATAGGTCAATTTTTGAACCATTCAAGAAACCGACTTACAGCAACCGTTGTAACAGCCGAACACAAGGGCTTTTACGAAAAACTAAAGTGGGGATTAAAGTTCCAGAATGAACAAATTAATGATGTGATTAGTGAATGGACAATGCAAGACTCTTCAGGGTATACCCTTAAATATAGTGAATCAGAGATAAATTTGCAGAATGTAATCAAACAAAAAATTGATATTAATTCCAATCGAACGCAGGGCTTCATACAAAATAGTTGGTTATGGGAAGGCAAAACAGAATACTCATTAATTGTAGGAGTTAGAGGCAATTACTGGTCACTAAATAATCAATTCATCATAAGCCCTAGGGCATCATTTTCTATAAAACCTGATTGGGAAAAAGATGTGTTATTTAGGTTTAGTTCTGGCCTTTACCAGCAACCACCATTTTATCGAGAACTTAGAGATTTTACAGGCAAATTATACCAACGAAACAAAGCACAATCGTCCGTACATTTTTTAGTAGGAAGCGACTATAATTTTACAGCTTGGAATCGTCCTTTTAAATTCACCAGCGAAATATATTTTAAATACTTGTACAATTTAATACCATATACTATTGACAATGTTAGGATAAGATATTATGCAAATCAAAGAGCTACTGGTTATGCTACAGGCATAGATTTAAAACTAAATGGCGAAATTGTAAAAGGTGCAGAGAGTTGGGTAAGTATTAGTGTAATGAAAACTTCTGAAAACATAAAAGGAGATTTTGTAACACGCTATTACAATGCCGAAGGTAAGCGTGTAGCAGCTAACAGCGAAGAAATTGCTTCATCAACAAAAACCAATGTAGGCTTTATACCGCGTTTGGCCGACCAAAGGGTAAATTTTGGTTTGTTTTTTCAAGATTATGTTCCAAAGTTTCCGACCTTTAAGGTACATATCAATCTATTGTTTGGTAGCGGCTTTCCCTTTGGCCCTAACACATATATCCGCGCTGCTGATACTTTGCGAATACCTCCGTATCGTAGGGTAGACATAGGTTTTAGTAAACAGCTCATTGGCGAAGGCATGAAACACAACAGACCCAAATTTTTAAAACATTTCAAAAGTGCATGGATTAGTTTGGAGGTATTTAATTTATTGGCCATTCAAAACACCATCTCTTATTTTTGGGTAAAAGATTACTCTGATATTTCGTTTCCTATTCCAAATTATCTTACTAATCGGCAAGTGAATTTAAAGCTGTACGTGCAATTTTAGAAAAACTGCAAATATTTCAAGATTATTCGTTAGAGGTTCGTAGTGAAGCTCCAAAGCCCAATAAAATATGAACTTTTACGAATATATCATTTTGAATAAATGTTGCATGAGAAAAAGTTGTTTACTTCATATTTTGAAGGGGTTATGCGTTGTAATAAAATTTCTAATGCGTAATCTGGGTTAAATCATACAAAATATAAGCAAATAGACCATACAAGTTTGAATGTTTTTCTAAAAACTTTAGCTACGATATAATCTACTTTAAAAAATTCGCATGAAATTTTTGAGTAAGTAAATTCAAGTACGCAAAAATTATTAAATCAACGATGAGTTGCTAACAAAATATTGACTTTGTTAGCCATAGCTTAATGACTCATTTGAAGTTTATCTAAGCGGCTGGACTTTCTACATAGTTTAACTACATTTTAGTATAAAATAATAAATCGGGAAAATTAAATTATTAAATATTTTGATAAATTATAACCAATTAACCTTTAAAATGAAAAATGTATTGCTACAACTAAATGTAATTTAAAAACCAAATTGATTTTATTTACCTACAATTTAAATGCAATTTCATGAATAGGTTTTCTTGACCTTGGCGTTAGCTCTCTGGTTTTAAATGGCTCATCAAGAGCATCTGCATCTCCTAAATAACCTAAGACCATAAATGCCATAATTTCTTGTGAATCTGTTAATCCTAATACTTGCCTTGCTAATTCTGGTTTGAAGCCAGCCATTAAATGGCCGTAAATATTCATTGTTTGTGCTTGCAAGAGTAAACCGTAATTAGCTGCTCCCAAATCGTAAGAAGCCCAGTCGTTAGGTTTACCTGTACTTGAAAATGTTTTGCGAGCTACAGTTGCAATTATAACATCGGCTTCTTTCGCCCATAAACTATTGCCAGTTACAAGACAATCAATTAACTCATTAAATTTTTCAGGATTATTTTTCTGAACGTAATAAAATTGCCACGGCTGCTCATTGTTGCAACTTGGCGCCCAACTTGCAGCTTCAATCAAAGTAGCTATTTCATCTTGCGAAATAGCATCTTTTTTAAATGACCTAATGCTCCATCTGTTTTTTATAACATCTATTACTGGGTAATTTGTATTCGGAATTTTTATCATAATTTTTATTTTCGAATAACGCCTAAGAAATTAAATTGTTTAGACAAAAAGAATCATTTTAATTATTTTGTATGTGCTTTAGTTAAAAAACTTGGCTTAAACTTCTCAGATTGTTCTATAGAGTCCATTAGTTCGGCTAATATTTTATCGCTATTGTCATTATAATTAATTTCTAGTGGAGGCTTTATGTTTACCGATAATGACACACCTCTCTTTTTAAATTTCAGTCCTTTTTTATCAAAGGCAAATCTGAATCCACTAATCGTTATTGGAACTACAACTGTTTTATACGTTTTGATTAAATGTACAGTACCTCTCCTGCCAGGCACAAATGGTTTTGTTGTACCTTGCGGAAATGTAATTACCCAGCCATCTTCAATAGCTTTTCCAATATTTGATATGTCACTCATATCAACTTGCCTATTTACATCCTGCCCCTTTTCTCGCCAGGTACGTTTTATGGAAACTGATCCAACATATGCAAATATTTTTGGCAATATTCCAGCTTTCATGGTTTCTTCGGCAGCAATAAAATAATTATTGACCTTTGGACTTAATAAATAGACTGGGTTAGAAATTTTATTTTTAAAACCCCATTTATGACTACAAAACACATGCAAGAAGGCTATTACATCAGCAAAATATGTTTGATGATTTGAAACAAATAACACTCTCGTTTCTGGAAGGTTTTTGAGGTTTTCCATACCTGTAACCTTAATTTTATTAAACCAATTAAATCCAGGAAATGTGATGATTCCTATAAATGAAATTAATAATTTTTTAATAATTATATAGTGTCCAAATACATCTTTCTTAAACATTAATGCTTGATTTTTTTGTTAGTAAATATTCAGCAACATGATTCTGCAATAAAGGAAAAAAAATATCGAAACAGTTTTTAATAGCATCATAATTCTCAATAAGAGTTAAGTGAGAATTTTCAAGTAATGGTTGCTGTGTTCTTCTAGACATGCCTTTCATTGTCTTTTCTATTCCATTTATAAATTGATAATTCACTAACCAGTTTTGATTCTCCATATATTGCAAAACATAAGCAGTTTTTTCTGGTAATATTTCTAAGCTTTTATTAATTATCAAATAAGTGTTACAGGCAAAATCATCTAAAAATTCACTTGAGTAATCACCCCATTGCTTTGCTAAAAAATGGTCAAAAAAAATATCATTCGCAATTGAAGAGTACCTTCCTAAAGAAGGTTTAAGAAAAGATATACTTTCTTTTACTATTTCATGATGATCAGTAAAATCATCAATGCTTCTGTGTAATAAAATTCCTAATTGAATATCAGAAGGATAATTTTGCCAACTATTGCCTTTAACAAAATCTCCAATAAAATTGCCTATTCGCAAACCTTCGTTATTGCCTGATAAATATTGATGAGCAAGGAAATTCACTTATGAATTTATTTTTTTGATTTTATATATTCGTTTACTAACTGCTCTAAAATATTCATTGGTAATGGTCCATTTGCAAGAACAACATCATGAAATTCACGAATGTTAAATTTACTACCCATTTCTTTCTTACATTTTTCACGTAGCTCATAAATTTTAATCATTCCAATTTTATATCCAGTTGCTTGACTTGGCCAAACAACATACCGCTGTATTTCTTTTCTACTATCGTTTGCAGGATTAGGAGTGTTGTCTATCATATATTGATAAGCCTTTTCTTTTGTCCATTTTTTATAATGTAATCCAACATCAATCACCAACCGTGATGCTCTAAAAATTTCCATACTTAATCTTCCGAAATCTGAATAAGGATCGGTGTAAAAACCTATTTCCTTTGGCACAAGTTCAGAGTATAATGCCCAACCTTCAACATAAGCAGTATTGCCGCCTAGTTTTCTAAATTTAGGTAAGTTTTGTAGTTCTTGTGCAATTGCAATTTGCATGTGGTGACCAGGAATTGCTTCATGATAAGCAAGAGCTTCCATTTGATAATTTGGTTGGTCCTGCAAAGTATAAAGGTTAATGTAATACCTACCAGGTCTAGAACCATCAAGTGCTGGCTCTTCATAAAATGCACCTCCAGCAGATTTTTCGCGAAAAGCCTCTACAGGTTTTACTACAAGCTGAGCCTTTGGTTTGGTTATAAATAAATCATCTAATCGTTTACGCATATTATCAATAATGACATTAGCATCCTTAACATAATTCTTTTTACCCTCATCAGTATTCGGATAATAAAACTTCTTTTCATCACGCATATAAGTAAAAAATTCTTCTAGTGTACCTTTAAAACCAACCTTTGCCATAATCAATTTCATTTCTTCTTGAATTCGCGCCACCTCTTTCTCTCCAATTGCAAATATTTCTTCGGGAGTGTAATTCGTTGTTGTTGTATTTTCTAGAGCCGATTTATAAAATTCACCTCCCTCAGGAAATTTCCAAGCACCATCATCATCGTTAGCTTTTTTATATAGTTCATCCCAATAGTTAATTAATTTTAGGTATGCTGGTTTTACAATACTTATTAAAGCTTTCTCAGCAGTAGATTTTAAAGTCTTTCTTTCTTCTATACTAACATCTTTTAATGAATCTACTTTTTGAGAAAAATCAGCAAGCAGGGGCGAGTCATCCTTTGAATTATCAAATGGTTTTCCCTTTATTAAATTAATACAATCATCTTTTACCTTTGGGAATACAAATTTAGGAGGAATAATTCCCATAGTTTCTCTTGTTTGTAACTGTATTATTAATTGGTCAAATAAGTTCCCTATTCCATTTAATCTTGAAATATAATCTTCAGCTTCCTTTTTATTTGCTATAGTATGCATATTTATCAATAAAGATGGTATCGAGGAGTGTACCCCTTCCATTTGATTTACCGGATAATTATGAAATCTAAATTTAAAGTTCGAAATGTTTTTTTCACATTCATCAATAAACATTTGATAGCTAATTTTTCCTTGTGCATTCAAATCTTCAGGCTTAAATCTACTTTTAACTTCTGCTAAAAACTTTATCGTAAATGCATTATCTTTTTGCGCTTTTGCGTCTGAATAATCTGTCCACTTATCATAGTCTTTTTTTATTCCTAATTGTGTTTCATAATTTGGGCTTCTGCTAACATCAAAATCAAAAATAGAATCCAATAAGGCATTAAATGCAGGAGTTTTGTCTACCTTAACAACGGGGCTATTTGAAGTACATGAAATGAAAGCACAATTAACAAGTATAAAAAGAATGAGGTTTGAAATTTTTTTTGACATATAATATAATTAAAGATTCAATAATAGGTAAAATTATTTTAAGCATGATGATGATGAAAAATGTTGTAAATATTATCAACACCTAGTATCCATACTTATCTTTCCAAACATATTTTAGATAATTACGTAATTCTTTTTCACGTGCATTATTTCCAGGTTCATACAAGGTTGTTCCCGAAATTTTATCTGGCATAAATTCTTGGGAGGCCTCTTCTGTTCCAGGTTTAAAGTTGTGAGAATATTTATAATCATTACCATAACCTAAATCTTTCATCAATTTTGTAGGTGCATTTCTTAAGCCTAACGGCACGGTTAAGTCACCTGTTTTTTCAACTAATTCATATGCACTAGATATGGCATTATAAGATGCATTGCTTTTTACGGATGAAGATAAATATGCAACAGTCTGGCTTAAAATAATTCTGGCCTCTGGCATACCAATAACGTTTATAGCCTGAAAGCAATTGTTGGCCATTATTAAAGCCGTTGGGTTTGCATTGCCAATGTCTTCACTTGCAAAAATAATCATTCTGCGTGCTATAAATTTTGGTTCCTCTCCACCTTTCAACATTCTTGCTAAGTAATATATGGCAGCATTCGGGTCGCTACCTCGCATAGATTTTATAAATGCAGAAATAATATCATAATGTTGTTCTCCATCCTTATCATACAAAGCAATATTCTCCTGAATTATTTTTGTCACGAATTCATTGGTTATAACGACATTTTTTTCGAAAGTTGCATTCACAACTAGTTCAAAAACATTTAATAGTTTTCTGCCATCACCACCACTTAATCTTAACAATGTTTCATATTCATCAATAATAATATTTCGAGATTTCAAATATTCATCATTTGCAATTGCATCATTTAAAAGCGAAATTAATTCTTCCTTGCCAAGTGAATTTAAGACATAAACCTGACAACGTGATAAGAGAGCTGAAATAACTTCGAAAGATGGATTTTCAGTTGTTGCACCAATTAATGTGACTATACCTTTTTCAACCGCGCCTAAAAGGCTATCTTGTTGAGATTTACTAAACCTATGAATTTCATCAATAAACAATATTGGTGATTGTGGACTAAAGAACCTGTTTTTTTTTGCAGTTTCAATTATTTCTCTAACATCTTTTACGCCAGCATTTATAGCACTTAAAGTATAAAAACTTCTTTTTAGTGAATTGGCTAGTATATTGGCAAGTGTTGTTTTGCCAACACCTGGTGGCCCCCACAATATTATGCTTGGCAAATAACCTGATTCAACTGCTTTTCGCAAAGATCCATTTTCGCCAATAATATGTTGTTGGCCAACGTACTTATCAAGGCTGATTGGCCTCATTCTTTCAGCTAATGGAACTTGCATAAATTATAAAATAAGGTTTCAAAATTAGCAATTAATTATAGCATTCCTTTCATTAAATAACTTGTATAAATTTATAAGGTGGACTATTATTTGAATATTTTTATAAAATATAAAATTATGTAGGTTTGCTACAAAAATAAAACTAAATTGATGTTAGAAAATCAACGAACAATTAAGCAACAAGTAACCATTTCTGGTATGGGTCTGCATTTAGGCCAAGCTGTTAATTTAACCATGTGCCCTGCTCCAGAAAAACATGGTTATAAATTTCAGAGAATTGATTTAGAAGGGCAGCCAATCATTGATGCAGATTGTGATTTGGTGGTTGATACTTCAAGAGGCACTACATTAGGGGTTAATGATATTAAAGTTCATACAGTAGAACATGTGCTTGCTGCATTGGTTGGCATGCAAGTAGATAATTGCCTCATAAAATTAGATGGACCTGAGATTCCTATAATGGATGGAAGTTCTAAAGCTTTTATTGACGCAATAATTGAAGTTGGATTTGACGAACAAAAAGCAGAAAGAGAATATTTTACCTTAACTGAGAATTTGACTTTTGAGGATGCGATTAAAAAAGTAGAAATTTTGGCCGTACCTTCAGAAGACTATAGAATAACTGTTATGGTAGATTATAATTCACCAACACTAGGTACACAACATGCAACAATGTATCATATTGGTGAATTTAAAGATGAAATAGCTAAGAATAGAACATTTTGTTTTGTACACGAATTAGAATTTTTAATAAAAAATAATTTAATTAAAGGTGGCGACTTAAACAATGCAATTGTAATTTGTGACCAGGATATTAGTCAAGATAAATTAGATGAACTTGCAAAGTTAATGGGAAAGCCAACAATGAAAATTGTTGAAAAAGGAGTATTAAATAATACGAAACTACAATTTCAGAATGAGCCTGCACGTCACAAATTACTTGACATTGTTGGCGATTTAGCCTTATGTGGGATGCCGTTAAAAGCTCATATTCTTTCAGCGCGACCAGGACACAGCAGTAATGTAGCATTCGCAAAAATTATTAAGTCTCAAATTCAAGAACTAAAGAAGAAGAAGAATGAAATTCAGATTTACGATGTTCATAAAGAACCCGTAATGGATGTAGTTGAGATAATGAAATTGTTACCTCATCGCCCGCCATTCTTATTGGTTGACAAAATTTTGGAACTATCCGAAACGCATGTTGTTGGTTTAAAATGTGTAACAATGAATGAAGGATTTTTTGTTGGGCATTTTCCAGGAGCGCCGGTAATGCCAGGTGTTTTACAAATTGAAGCCATGGCACAAGTAGGTGGCGTCTTGGTTTTAAAAACAGTTCCAGACCCAGAAAACTATTTAACTTATTTCATGAAGATTGATAATGTAAGATTCAAGAATAAAGTATTGCCTGGCGATACAATAATTTTCAAGTTAGAATTAATTAGTCCAATACGTCGTGGTTTATGTCACATGAAAGGAGTAGCAATAGTGGGTACTAAAGTAGTTATGGAAGCCGAAATGTTAGCACAAATTGCTAAGGTGAAGTAAGGTTAATTAAAGATTGAAGATTAAGAATTATGAATTAAAGATTATTAAAGCATGGGAGTAATTTATGAAGAAATAGACTTGATAAATGCCATTGATTTAGGAATGGCGAAGAGACACAAAATTGGAGAAGATGAAGTAAAGAGAATCAAAGTAAATATGTTAGTTGATACAGGAAGCGTTTATATGTGCATCAACGAATCAGTACAACAGCAATTACAACTAGAGGTTATTGAAAAACGTAAAGGACAATTGACTGATGGGAGCATTGTGGAATATGATGTGGTTGGGCCAATTGAGGTGCGATTTAAAAACAGAAGATGTTGCGTAGATGCTATGGTCTTGCCTGGCGACAATGAACTATTATTAGGTGCAATATCACTTGAAGATATGGATGTGCTGATTCATCCATATAAACAAGAATTAATTGTAAACCCAGAACATCCATATTTTGCGCAAATGAAGTTGAAGTTACTTTTGTCATTCTGAACGCATTGAAGAATCTAATTAAAAAGATGCTTTGTTCCTCAGCATTACAAACAAAAAGAAGTAAAGACAAATGAAAAATCGCATTATTACCATCATCCTTTTGAATGTTATTTGTGTTTGCACGAATTTGTATTCGCAGAAACTGGAAGCTAAAAATGATTCAGCGCAAACAATACAAGACACATCTATAGTTTATGAAGAGGTTGATCAAATGCCTCAGTTTCCTGGAGGTTTGGAAGCAATGGCTAATTTCATGAAAAAAAATGTCATATATCCAATTGCTGAAAAAAAATCTGGAATTGCTGGGACAGTTTATGTTAAGTTTATAATAAATAGAAGCGGACAATTGAAAAATGCAATAGTTATAAGAGGAGTAGAAGATGGTTCAGGGCTTAATGATGAGGCTCTTCGAGTAATTAAAAGTATGCCAAATTGGACTATTGGATACCATAATAGTAAGCCCGCAAACGTTGAATTTATTTATCCAGTGAAGTTTGAATTAATAAATAAGTAGAAATAAGAAACACATGAAAGCATACATTTTTCCAGGGCAAGGTTCCCAATTTGTTGGTATGGGCAAAGACTTATACGACAACAACGCTTTAGCAAAACAGATGTTCGAAAAGGCAAACGACATTTTAGGTTTTAGAATTACTGACGAAATGTTTGCAGGAACTGATGATGGTTTAAAACAAACCAAGGTTACACAACCTGCCATTTTTTTGCACTCTGTAATTCTAGCAGCAACAATAGGTGATACATTTCAACCAGATATGGTTGCAGGTCATTCGTTAGGTGAGTTTTCCGCATTAGTGGCTAACAAAACCTTAAGTTTTGAAGATGCACTTTTGTTAGTTAGCAAACGTGCTCTAGCAATGCAAAAGGCCTGTGAATCAGAACCATCTACAATGGCAGCTATTTTAGGTTTGGATGATAAAATTGTTGAAGAAATTTGTGCATCTATTACTAACGAAGTTGTTGTAGCGGCAAACTATAATTGTCCAGGTCAATTAGTAATTTCTGGTAGTATTGAAGGCGTGAACATAGCTTGCGAAAAAATGAAAGCTGCTGGTGCAAAACGAGCATTGGTGCTACCTGTTGGTGGTGCATTTCACTCTCCATTAATGTTGCCTGCTCAAAAAGAATTAGAAGCTGCTATTGAAGCAACAAGATTTAGCGAACCTATTTGCCCTGTATATCAAAACGTTACTGCAAGTGCGGTAAACAGCGCAGCCGAAATAAAAAAGAACTTAGTATTGCAATTAACTGCTCCCGTAAAGTGGACTCAAACAGTAGAAAAAATGTTGGCCGATGGTGCAACTAATTTCTATGAAGTTGGGCCAGGTAAAGTGCTACAAGGCCTTGTTAAAAAAGTTAATAAAGATATTGAGGCCATTAGTGTTTAAGGTGATACTATAAAAATAAATCATAAAAATTGCTTACCAAAATAACAGATTTACTTACACAAAAAACGGATGGCCGTTTTTTATTTGTTTTCAGAATCGTATTTGGTCTAATAATGGCCTACGATAAAATATATTATATAAAATCTAGATTAATTTCTGATGGATTTTTAGCACCTAAGGTCTTATTTCCTTATTATGGACTTGAGTTTATAAAGCCTATGTCTCAAAGCACAATGAATGCTATTTTGTTGTTGCTTTTAATTTCAGCAATCTTTATTGCACTAGGTATTTTATTTAAATATGCTTGCTGTTTTCTTGGACTTGGTACATTTTACTTTCTGCTATTAGATAAAGGGATTTATAACAACCATATTTATATGTTCGGAATGGTTGCTTTATTACTAATGTTCACTAATGCAGATAAAGGCTATTCCTTAAAATCTTTTTTTTCAAAAGAGAAATCAAATAACGAAATTGAAATATGGCAGTTGTGGCTGTTTAGATTTCAGATAGTTGTTGTTTATTTTTATGGAGGATTAACTAAATTAAATTCTGATTGGCTTCTTAGCAAGGCGCCGGTAAAAGCTATGTTATCAGCAAAAAAAATAAACTCTGATTTACTACTTTATTTTTTTAGTTATGGCGGTATGTTGTTCGATATTACCATTGGATTTCTCTTGTTATATAAGCCTACTAGAATATTTGCATTTATTAGTGTACTCATTTTTAATATTACTAATAATTATTTTTTTGACGATATTGGGGTGTTCCCAATGGCAATGATTTTTAGTAGTATTTTGTTCTTTAATCCTGCTGATTTTTCATTTTTGAAGAATGCAGTTGTTTATGTTGATAAAAAGAAAAAGCAAAAAAATCAGGTAAGTGAGATGAGCAAGGAAGAAATAAAAGTATCGAAAAGATACTTATTAGTTCTTGGATTGTCTTTGCATGTTGTTTTTCAACTTCTTTTCCCATTACGTTTCTTATTATCTCCTAATGATTTGGAATGGACTGGAGAATATAGTTTTTTTTCATGGCGGATGAAAAGTCAGACAAGAGCTTATAAAGAGTTTAGTTTCTTTATTGAAGATTCAAAATCACACAAGAAGTACCCTGTAAAAGCCAATACAATGATAAACCCTATGCAGATTATGGCAATGAGCAGAGACCCCAGAATGATATTACCCTTTGCTAAATATCTAGAGCAAGAAGGATTAAATAGAAACTTCGAAAATCCAAAAGTTTTTGCACGTATTCAGGAGTCGTTTAATGGCAACCCACCTCAATTTATTGTGGATACTAATTTGAATCTTGCTGCACAAGAATACAAGCTAGGAGAAAAAATTAATTGGCTTTTACCACAGAAATAAAACTTTTAAAGCATTATGCTTTTTAAAAATTGCAAATAAATTTTTCCTCTGCTTTCCGCAAAATAGTCAAGCAGTAACATAAAACTTGCCTGAATCATAAGTCCTAATCCAACACCTTTTAGAAACGTCGACGAATCAATGAAAAGATACATACAAACCCCTACTAGCAATAAAGCAATTTCAACCCAGCGGTAAATTAAAAAGTTTTTCATCACCACCTCCATACGTGGAATTTCATCTGTAGCAATTTTACGTTTTTCAATTTGTATAATTTGGTTAACTCTTGTAATATCTTTTGGACTGCGAAAATAAACTGAACTTCCGACAATAATTTGTACTAGTGCCACACTGATTAATGGATATGAAACTCCATTAAAGAATGGTTGTTTTATTTTAATTAAAAAGTGTAGAGCAAAGCTAATGGCAGTTATGCCAACCAAAACAAACAATATACTTTCGTATTTTTCAGCGTTAAAATATTTTTCTATTTGATTCATTATTTACTATTTTTTAATGTAGAGTAAGTCCATAAAGCTCCAATTAAATCCATACTACCAATAACTGCAAGCATCGGTGATTGTTTAAAAATGATTACAAAAACAACTGACATCATAAAGAAAAAAAATCTACCAATAACAGTTGCTTTATAGAATGCAATTTGATTGTTTGCAGAAGATTGAAAATAATAAATGCCGGTTGTAAAAGTGAAAAGTCCTAACATTCTTATCCAGATTTCTTTTGTTTCAGCAAATCCAAAAAGCGTCAATAAAACATTTGGAATTATTACTAAAGCTGCGCCCATAAAAAATAAATAGAAACTATAGATCCTTATCGAGAAAGATGTCTTATCCATTTTAATGAGATTTATCTTGCAATTTACGTGTAATTCTCACTACCAATGCACGAGGAGTAAACCTTACTGAATTGGCCATTATCCAATTCATTAATCCATGAATAGCAACTGTTTTTCCTTTCATCATAGCAGTATAGCCATATTCTGCAACCTCTTTTGAGGTTGGTAGTTTTTTCCCTTTCACCAATGCACTTTCTTCCATTGCTGCAGCTGTCTGAAATCCACTTTCAGTAGCTCCAGGACATAGGGCAGTTACTGTTACACCATAATCTCTAACCTCATTGTCTATTGCTTCTGAAAAACTTAAAACGTATGCTTTCGTGGCATAGTAAACTGCCATGGTAGGCCCCGATTGGAATGCCGCAGTTGAAGCAACATTCATCACTTTACCACTACCTCTTTTTACCATTTCTTTTATATATAATTTGGTCAATTGCGTTAATGTAGTAATGTTCAAATTAATCATTTGCAATTCTTTTTTCGAATCAGTTTCTACAAACATTCCAAAATCTCCAAATCCTGCATTATTGATTAGATAATCAATTTGAATTTTTTGTTTGGTTGTTTCTTCATATACTTGTTGTGCAGCGTTTGATGCCGAAAGGTCTATGACAATGGTATGTACTTTTATTTTATCCTTACTTTCAAGCTCCGATTTTAATTCATCTAGTTTAGTTTTACTTCTTGCTACCAAAACTAAATTGTCTCCTTTTGAGGCATGAACTTTTGCTAGTTCTAATCCTATTCCGTTTGATGCACCTGTTATTAAAGCTGTTGCCATTTATTTAGTGTATTTAATTTTTTTGCAATACTAGAATAAGAAAATTTAACTCACAACATTAGAGCATAGTCTATACTTGTAATTTATTTTTCAACAAATATATTTGCATTATGTTAATAAATGAATTATCAAAAATAACCGGCATTACAATTCATACCATCCGTTTTTATGAAAAAAGTGGATTGATAAAAGGCAAACGAAACGAAGCAGTAAAGTCAAATAACTATTTTCATTATGACGATGAAAGTGTTGAGAAATTAGAATTAATTCGTGACGCCAAATCGGTTGGTTTTACGATTCAAGAAATTTCACAACTCATGGACGCATGGTATAACAACAAGATTTCATTATCAAAAAAACTTTCTGTTTTGGACGAAAAATTACTATCAATTGAAGATAGAATAAAGCAATTGAAAGAAATGAAAAAATTACTGCTTCAATTTAAAAAAGATGTTCTGGAAGAAACTTGTTAATCTTTGAGTATTTCAGTTAACAATAATAAAAAACGCCAAACAAAAATTTGCTTGGCGTTTTTTGGTAAACAATAAAATCTATTATTCTTTCACAATTTTCATTGTAATGGTTTCTTTTCCATTATTTAATTGAATAAAATATATTCCGTTTGGTTGGTTTGTTAAGTCAACATTTAAGTTAGAATCGCTTTGAGTATTATCATTCAAGATTACCTCTCCAATTAAATTTATAATTCTTACTGAAGTGTTTTTTGTATTCGTATGAATATTAAATAACCCTTTTGAAGGATTTGGTGTAATTGAAAATACATCAGCCTTAGCTTCTTTAACTCTAGTAAAAGTTGGTTGAATTACTGCAGTAGATTGTGTAGTTGTAGAACCTGCATTATCAGTTGCAGTAATAACAATATTTGAATTGTTGTTACTTCTATTTCCAGTATTATTAACTTGAACTGTAATAGTTGCTACAACTCCTGATACATTCGATAGTACTGTTACATCTGGATTTGGAGCCATCGAAAGATTTACTATTTGTCCTGGCTCAGGGCCTATAAATACATATTGTACTACAGTAGAATCATCGCCCATGTCCATAGTTAACGAGTCGCAAATATCAGTTAAAGATATAGGAGGAATATTAGTTGAAGCGCAAGTAGTAAAGTAGTATGCTTTATAATCTAAATAATCAATTCCGTCGTTTGCACCATAAGGACCATCATATGCTGCTCCTGGTTGGTCATTTCTTGTAACTTGAAAATAATTAACTCCATCACCTTTGTTAATACCAGTTGTAGAAGCAAAACCTCCAAAGCCTAATGTTCCTTGAGAGGCAGAACCAGTTGTCCATTGCATATCTCCATAACAGAATGCTACATTATTGCCGCCCGGTACCAAAGCATCATTACCATCAGTGATTATTAGTTGAAAGTTATTTCTTTTATCACCTTGCTGACTAAAATAGCCAACACTATCCCATTTAACAATTAGTGCAGTTGGTGTTATTTTGTAACGTACACGACCATGAGGGCCATTTGAATTTGGAGGTGTTACCCATTGCCCTGTTAAGGAATCAAAATATGGTTGGCTTCCAGAACCCCCTCGGGTATCAACATCGGCCCAAAATGGAGCAATCATATTATACAAAGTACTAGGAAAGCCTGCTGCAGTAAATGTTGAGTACGGTGAGTTAAAAGATATATTACCATTATTATTAATATATACACTATTTACAGTATCGCCATAGTAACAAAATGTAAATGGTAAAGAAATAAGTGGTGATGAACCATCATCATTTGAATAAAATGGCGGAGTACTATTAGTAAAAGGAACATCTGCAAATGCACTATCAATATTAACAATACATGCACAATTACCAGGTGTGTTTGTTGATGTTACACTTGCTATTTGAGACGTTGCACTATTAATTGATTTAGATGTATTCATAGATTGATGAATAACATTTGGCAATGTGCCAGCTAATTTCATTTGCTGGTAGGCTGCACTATTTAATGCTGGCATTGTCTGAGACTGTGCCAATGCTCCTAGGCATATAGAAAGCCCTAATGAAACACTAAGCATTTTTTTGTAATTTTTTTTCATTGTTTAATTTGTTTATTGTTATGATTAAAAGTTAGTACGTACACAATTATAAATAGGGTCAGTTAAAGGCAAAAATTTATTTTTCAATTATAAACTTATAGTAATTGTTTTTTCCAAAGCTATTTATTGTTTTTATAAATTAGATATCATTACCAAGATAATTTAAAATAATGAATAGCGATGTTGATGTATTGTATTTTTTCGAATAAAGTTCATCCCCTAATATGTTTACAATTTTTATATCAATGGTATCGTTCATTTCTGAGGTTATAGTTATAAAATCCTTAGCTAGATTAGGATAGTATTTGACTTCTTTTTTATCATGGTAAGTATTTAGTTTTTAATACTGCTTATGATTGAATTTACTTATAGCTCAATTAAGTAGCCGTTAAATTTGAACAACTGCTACTGTCAAAAAAGAGGTACATTATTTAAACTACATTTGCAAAAAAACGAATTCATGACTTTTAATGATTTAAACCTTAACAAATCTTTACTTAGTGCATTAGATGACTTAGGTATAAAGACTCCAACAACGATACAATATAAGGTATTTTCGATAATGATGTCGGGGAAAGATGTGGTAGGCATTGCACAAACTGGTACAGGTAAAACCTTTGCCTATTTATTGCCATGCCTCAGACAATGGAATTTTTCGAAAGATAAATATGCTCAGATACTAATTATGGTGCCTACTCGTGAGTTAGTAGTGCAGGTGGTTGAAGAAGTAAAAAAACTGAGCACCTACATGAATTTGGAGGTTCTTGGAGTGTATGGTGGTACAAATATGAAACCCCAAAAAGATGCCGTAAATGGTAAAATAGATGTTTTAGTAGCAACCCCAGGTAGATTGTTAGATTTAGCATTAACAGGAATTTTAAAATTAAAGTCGGTAAAAAGATTAGTGATTGATGAGGTTGATGAAATGTTGAACCTTGGTTTTAGACCACAACTAATTCGTGTGTTTGACCTACTGCCGGCCAAGCGCCAAAACCTTATGTTTTCGGCAACCATCACCGAGGATGTTGAGTTATTTATTAATGATAATTTTAATGCACCGGTAAAAATAGAAGCTGCTCCAACCGGAACGCCTCTACAAAACATAAAACAAAAAGCCTACAACGTTCCAAATTTCAATACTAAAATAAATTTATTAGAGCACTTACTATCTAACAAAGACGACTTTAGTAAGGTATTGGTTTTTGTTGACAGCAAAAGTTTAGCAGATGATGTTTATAAAAAAATGTTGGAAATTTACCCTGACCAAATAGGTGTGATTCATTCCAACAAGGACCAAAATTTCAGATTTAATTCGGTAAATAAATTTCAAAGTGGAGAATATAGAGTGTTGATTGCAACTGATGTTATTGCTCGTGGCCTCGATATTTCAGAGGTTGGTTACGTTATAAATTTCGATGTGCCAATAGTTGCTGAAAATTATATACATAGGATTGGTAGAACAGGTAGAGCGGATAAAGAGGGCAAGTCAATTACCTTTATTTCTCAAAAAGAAAAGAAGAATATAAAAAAGATTGAAGCTTTAATGGGCATTGAAATTAAAACATTTAAAATGCCAATAAAAGTTGTTGTTTCAAAAGAACTTACCGAGGCTGAAAAGCCAAAAGTAGTCATGAAAAATGTTTTGGTGAAGCCAGCTAAAAAATTAGATGTTGGTCCATCATTCCATGAGAAAAAAGACAAGAATAAAAAGGTGAACATAAAAATGACTAGAGCCGACCAAATGCGCGCTAAATATGGCAAACCTAAAAAAAGGGCACAAAAGAAATAGACAGTACTTAATATAAAATAAATTACAAGTATTCTAAAGAAAAAAATAATTTTGCATAAAATTTTACAAAATGGAAACAGTAACAAAAGGTGTAACATTAGACGAATTGCACAAACACCAAGCAAACGATTTTTTACCGTTAAACGGAACTGACTATGTTGAGTTTTATGTTGGCAATGCAAAGCAGTCGGCATATTACTATCAGGCCGCATTTGGTTTTGAATTAGTGGCTTACGCAGGCCTAGAAACAGGTGTAAAGGATAGGGCTTCATATGTTTTACAACAAGATAAAATAAGATTAGTTTTAACAACTTCTTTCGACCCTAATAGTGAAATTTCAGAGCATGTGCGCAAACATGGCGATGGAGTTAAAGTGCTAGCGCTTTGGGTTGATGATGCTGAATATTCGTACAAGGCAACAACTGATAGAGGTGCTCTTAGCGCTATTGCTCCTCAAACTTTAAAAGATGAAAATGGTGAGGTAAAAATAGCTTCCATAAAAACCTATGGTGAAACCATACATACCTTTGTTGAACGCAAAAATTATAAAGGAGCATTTTTGCCGGGATACAAACCCGCTAAGTCTACTTTTAAATCAACTCCAATAGGCCTTAAGTTTATTGACCACTGTGTTGGTAATGTTGAGCTTGGAAAGATGAATGAGTGGGTAAAGTTTTACGAAGACGTTCTAGGCTTTAAGCTTATCATTACTTTTGACGACAACGATATTTCAACAGAATATACATCGTTAATGAGTAAGGTGGTTAGCAATGGAAATGGTTATGTAAAATTCCCGATAAATGAACCCGCTGATGGCAAAAAGAAATCACAAATTGAAGAATATATTGAATTTTACAAAGGTGCTGGCGTACAACATTTAGCTTTAGCTACCGATAATATTTTACATACTGTTTCAACTTTGCGTGAGAGGGGAGTAGAGTTTTTATATGTACCTGAAAATTATTATACAGACGCTGCTGAGAGGGTTGGCAAAATTGATGAAGACTACGAAGATTTGAAAAAACTGAACATTTTAGTTGACCGCGATGAAGAGGGATATTTACTTCAAATTTTTACAAAACCAGTTGAAGATAGACCAACCGTTTTCTACGAAATTATTCAACGCAAAGGAGCAAAATCTTTTGGTAAAGGAAACTTTAAAGCCTTGTTTGAGTCAATAGAACGCGAGCAAGAATTAAGAGGAACCTTATAAGAAATAAGAAAAATAAATAAAGGTTGTACAAATGAGTACAGCCTTTTTTGTTTAACACCAATTACGGAACTTAATTATGCACTTTTGGGGATTGAAAATAATAATATTAATGGTTTAAAACAAAATTCTAATAATTGAAAAAATCGTGTAGGTTTGCGCCTCAAAATTATTTTGTTTTATGATACAAAAAGTTGCTGTAATTGGTTCTGGTGCTATGGGTAATGGCATTGCTCATACATTTGCTCAATGTGGATTCAATACTGTATTAATTGACATTTCTGAAAAAGCTTTAGAAAAGGCAATTGCTACTATTTCTAAAAACTTAGACAGACAAGTTGCAAAAGGCTTAATTGATGAGGCTAAAAAACTAGAAACACTCAATTGTATTGCTACTTCAACAAACATGAAGGAAGCGGTTGCTGATATTGATTTGGTAGTAGAAGCAGCAACAGAAAATTTAGATCTTAAATTAAATATTTTTAGGGAGTTGGACGCCGCATGTAAACCAACTACTATTTTAGCTTCTAACACCTCATCAATTCCAATTACAAAAATTGCTTCGGTTACAAAACGTGCAGAGTTAGTTATAGGAATGCACTTTATGAATCCGGTGCCAGTAATGAAACTGGTTGAAGTAATTAGAGGTTATTCTACAAGCAATGAAACCACTAAAATAATCATGGATTTAAGTGTTCAGCTTAAGAAATCACCTACCGAAGTAAACGATTATCCGGGATTTGTTGCCAACAGAATCTTATTACCCATGATTAATGAGGCTATCATTAGTTTGCACGAAGGTGTGGCTGGTGTGGCGGAAATAGATACCGTAATAAAACTAGGAATGGCTCATCCAATGGGACCACTTCAATTGGCTGATTTTATTGGTTTAGATGTTTGTTTGTCTATAATGAATGTGCTCTACAATGGATTCGGAAATTCTAAATATGCTCCTTGTCCTTTATTAGTAAATATGGTTACTGCCGGACATTTAGGTGTAAAATCAGGCAATGGATTTTACAAATATGAAGCAGGCTCAAAAGAATTAGTTGTTGCTGATAGGTTTAAAAAATAATTTTATTCATCTATTTTCAAAATTCAATATCGCTTGGAAATAGTTGTAAATACAAGGCTTTTAATAAAAAATAAACTTGAAGGTATTGGCAGATTTACTTTTGAAACATTAAAGTTAATTACGCAACAACATCCTAATGACCATTTTTATTTTTTGTTTGACAGAGATTATGACGAAGATTTTATCTTCTCAGATAATATTACTCCTATTGTTTTAAGTCCTCAAGCACGGCATCCTTTTTTATTTTACTATTGGTTAGAATTCAGCGTTGCACCATTACTCAATAAACTCAAGCCAGATTTATATCTTAGTCCTGATGGGTTTTTATGTTTAGGCACAAACGTAAATCAAATTGCAGTATTTCATGATTTAAACTTTATGCACTACCCAAAAGATGTACCTTGGTTAGTGAAGAAATATTATCATTATTTCTATCCAAAGTTTGCTAAAAAAGCTTCTAGAATAGCTACTGTTTCTAATTTTTCAAAAAACGACATTTCAAAAACTTTTGATATTGATGAAAGCAAAATTGATGTTGTTTATAATGCAGCAAACATTAATTTTAAAATATTAAACCAAGATGAAATACTTGCAACAAGAGGCAAATATTCAGCAGGAGTAGATTATTTTCTATTTGTTGGCTCCTTGCATCCAAGAAAAAATATCATTAACTTACTTATGGCATTTGACTTGTTTAAGAAAGAATTAAATAGTGCGTTTAAATTAATTATTGTAGGTGCTAAATATTTTTGGACGAAGGAGATGGAGCAAAGTTTCAAAAATCTAGCATTTAAATCGGATGTAATATTTACAGGCCGAATTTTAGATGAAGAAGTTTATAAATTAACAGCATCAGCAAGAGCTGTTACCTATATTCCTTACTTCGAAGGTTTTGGCATACCTATAATAGAGGCAATGCAAAGCGGCGTTCCTGTAATAACTTCTAAAATTACATCTATGCCCGAAGTAGCAGGTAATGCGGCACTGCTGGTTAATCCTTTCGACGTTAACGAAATTAGTGAAGCGATGTTTAAAATAAATTCGGACGAAAACTTAAGGACGGAACTAATTGAAAGTGGTATAAAAAGAGCAAAGGATTTTTCGTGGCAAAAAAGTGCCGACTTGCTTTGGCAATGTATCAAGAAAACTTAATAAATTTCTATTTCTCTTTTGTTTTCGGCGTCAAGTCTTAATTCTTTTCGTAGTTGTTGTATCATTGCTATCTTTCTTTTATTCAAGATAATATTCCTTATGTTTTGTTTTTCAAATGCCAAAGGTGATATACTTTCCTTAATTTTGAAATCAATAATATTTACCAAATAAACGTAGTCGGCATCAACAATTTCTACACTTCTATTATTCTGTAAAAACTGTTCCTTATCGTATGTCTTAATAGGAATTTCTTTCAATAAATCATCGAATAACAACCAGGCATCCTCTTTAAAATAATAATTATCAGCATACTGAACGCTTAAATCTTCAAGTGTTTTCTTATTCTTATCATTAATTACTTTAAACAACTTTTTAAACTTATTAACCATAGGAGATTCTCTCTTTATTTTTACGTAAAGAACTTTAATAATATTGTCCTTTAACTCAAAACTACTGCTGTTTTCATTATAATACTTTACTATTTCTTGGTTACTAACAGCAGTATCAAGTTTTTCATTTACAAATGCATTTTCATACTTATAATTAATTAATGAAATTCTGTAGTCATCTAATTGCTGCTGCACGTCTTTGTCTGTTGCTGTTAAGTTTTCTTCTGCTTTCTTTAATTCAATATTTTTTTCTATCCATGAATTAATAAATGATTTTACTAATAATGCGCTATCTTTTTTAGACAACTCATTATTTAGTATCGTCTTAACATCATCTTTATAAAGATAGTTATCATAAACCCTCGCAATGGCATTTTCTTTTTTATCGTTGCTACAGGCAGTTATTAATATTGCAATAGTTATTGCCAATAAACTTTTATACCAAACTTGTATTTTCATGACTACAAAATCTTTATTTATCAAACTTACACATCTTCAATCACAAATGAAATTCTATTAAATTAAGTTACAATTTTATAAATTTAATTGTTTAAAACTTCGTTAATTCGTTTGTGAATCCAATATTATGTCTAAGACCCTTCGTTAATTATATAAATCAAATAAAATGAAAAAGAATAAAGTGCTATTTGTCTTATTGGTTTTCTTATTTAAATCATATGCATTTTCTCAAAATAAAATTAGTGTACCCGATGCTTTTTTAAAAAGTTATACGAATGAGACTAATAAAGAATATCAACTTGCTGTAAATGATTTGTTAGAAATTTACGATGCTAAATTTTATGAACTAAACGTGCGCTTAGGTTGGCTATTTTATTATATGGCAAATTATGAAGAATCAGTTAAATACTATAAAATAGCCATACAAATAAAACCTAACTCGGTTGAGGCAAGACTAGGATTTGTGCTACCTGCTTCTGCCTTGGCTAATTGGGATGCAGTGCTAGAACAGTACCTTGAAATATTAAAGATAGATGAAAAAAATTCTACGGTAAATTACTTTGTTGGCTTAATATTTTATAATAAAAATGACTATGCCAATGCCGAAAAATATTTCGAAAAAGTTTATAATCTATATCCTTTTAATTACGATACAGTAATTATTTTAGCTTTAACAAAACAGAAATTAAAAAAGAATGCTGATGCAAAAGATTTTTACAATAAAGCATTAATATTTTACCCAACAGACCAAACAGCGTTTGAAGGCCTAAAAGCGCTAGAATAGTTTTATAAGCAAACATTGAAAACAAAAATTAATATTGTATTTTTTGCCAAAGCAACACCAAAACTGTTTTGCTTATTCATCATTTTATTCTTTGTTAATACCCAATTGTATTCTGCGGCTAAATACCAAATCAATGCTGACACCTCAGCTTTTAAGTTGCTTGAAAGCCAAGCTTTACAGATTCAAAAAATAAATCCAGAAGAGGGTACAAAATTGGCTGAACAGCTCATTGAACTTTCTAAAAAAAGTAATAATAAATTATACTTGGCTAAAGGCTATCATGCCAAAGGGCTCTGTTGTTTAAGTAGGTTCAGGTATCCTGAAGCATCTCAAAACTTCGAAAGAGCAAAAGAAATTTATGAGGAGTTAAATTATAAACAAGGAGTAGCAAAAGTTACTGATGACATGGCAAAAGTTTATTCTAAACTTTCCTATTTCCCAAAAGCTTCAGAGTATCAAAAAGACGTAAAGAATAATTTATCCTTAAAAGATAGTATTGTGCAAAAGGAAAAAGTGAAGAATGAAATGAGGATTGACTTTACAAAAAAGGAAACACAATTAAAGCTAAACGAAAAAATAAGCAACGAAAAGCTTGAAAGAAAAAGTCAAGAATTAAAAATTAAAGAACAAGAATTAGAATTATCGAACAAGGTGAAGCAGTTACAGAAGATGGCATTACTAAAGGAAACTGCAGAGAAAAAAGAAAAGGAAAAACAATTGAAAATTGTTGAGCAAGAGAAGAAAATTACTGAAGCACAGTTGTTAGTTTCATCAAAAGAAAAAGAATTACAGAAGGTTGAAATCTCGAATCAAAAAAAGGAAATTGAAATAAAAAATGTACAGCGCAACGGATTTATTATTGGCTTTATTCTAGTATTGGTATCCTTGTTTTTTATCTATATCAATTATAAAAACCAAAAAAGCTACAACCGAAAATTAAATATAAGCAATCATAATCTGGAGAAAGAAAAACGTAAGACAGAAGATTTATTGCATAACATTTTACCCGTTGAAATTGCAAATGAGCTTAAGTTGAATGGCAGCTCAGAAGCCCGTCAGTACGACAATGTAAGTGTATTATTCACCGATTTTGTAAACTTTAGCGGTATTAGCGAAACATTAGGGCCAAAGGAATTAGTAGCTGAAATTGACAAGTGTTTTAAAGCATTTGATGAGATTATACAAAAACATAATTTAGAAAAAATTAAAACCATTGGTGATGCTTACTTAGCAGTTGGTGGTTTGCCGAATGAGAATTCGAATCACGCTACTGCTATCATAAACGCAGCGTTCGAAATTGTTGATTACATGGCAACCACCAATTCAATTTTTGGAGCACTTTCTAAATCAAGGGCTGGCATTAGAATTGGCATTCACAGTGGTCCGGTAGTGGCGGGCATTGTTGGGGTTCGTAAATTTGCTTACGATATATGGGGCGACACTGTAAATACTGCTGCACGCATGGAACAAAATAGTGAACCTGGAAAAATAAACATTTCACAATCAACGTATGAGTTGGTGAAAAATAATTTTAAGTTTGTGCATAGGGGAAAAGTTGCAGCCAAAAATAAAGGAATGTTGGATATGTATTTTGTGGAGAAATTGTAAAGTGGAGTTTCATCAATTCTTCTAAAACCCAAACTGTAACGTTGCCCTAATACCAAATTTTGAAATTTTAGATGGGCTATTTTTCTCGTATTCCTCCACGTAATTTGAATTGATGTATGTTAGCCGCCACATGGCATCAATTCGTAAAATCTTAAAAATGTTTTCTATACCAGCACCCAGCTCCACATAAGGTTTACTGCGTAATGAGCTTAGTGTTTTTGGCATAATCAATGTTGTTTTATTCATATCACTAATGTCTCCCCACACTACTTTAGTTGAGACCAATTCACGCCATTTTAACTTTTTTATAAGTGGGAATTTATTCAAGAAAAAACCATCGAAATGATGCGTTGCTGTCGCAATAATGTATTTATCGCTACCAAACTCAAAATAGTTCATTAGGTTAAAGGAATAGGAATCATACGCGTATGTTTCATTGCCTGGGTGTAAATTAAGTAAAGGATACGGTACCTTACCCCAAGTTTTACCAATCTCAAACATATAATCAATATAACCTATAGGGTTTTGTCTATACCTATCACTTACACTTATTGATGCCCTCTGAAAATTATATTGGCTGCCGAATACACCTTTTAAATTAGCACTAAAATTGAGCTGTAATACCGGATAAGTTGTTCCCAAGCTAACTCTCTGAAATTCTCCGTTGATAAATTTTTCATTCCACGCGAAACGAGTTGTAAAACCTACTTCAGATGCAATGATATTTGCTTGTTGTAATTTATTATTATTATCGTCTAAGTACTCATATTTGGTTGCACCTAAAGGTTTTATTTTTCTATAGCTTAAATTAATACGGGAGTTAAAACCACTAAACCATTCGTGGTCATAGTAGCCAAAAACTTTATCTACTTCGGTTAAATTACTCAATGGGTTGCGTCGAAAAAAAGAAGCAATAATATTATCTTGCTGAAAAGCATTGGCACTTTGTCCTAACACTTCATAATCTTTTTTGTAAACCAATGAAACCATTCTTCGTGTAGGTTTCTTTTGCAAGAAACCACGAATGCCTATGCTACCTTTATATTTTTCATCTAAAAAACCATAAGCTCCATATCCGCTTACTTCCCACCACTTGCTAAATGCATTACTTGTACGCCCGCCTAATCTAATCCTACTGCCTTCAACCTGATTAAAACTGTAAGTTGTAAAATATGGCCCATACTCAAACTTTTTATATACATAGTAGCCAGTATAAAAAGTTTGACCAATATCGCGCAGACGCTTAAATCTTTGTAATGTTTGTATGGTATCAACCATTTTATAAACCATATCCTCATTGCGACTTAATGTATCATGCCTTGCTTGTTGCCAATAATTAGTTGCTTTATTTTCGGCTCCATCAAGCACAATTGTTTTTTCACCACCCTTAAAATACTTATCATCATAGTTAGGATTTATTTTAAAATCTTTATAAGATGTTGTTTTTCTTAAATAAGCGCCCATTTGCTTATCGCGTAATGCTGCATCTACAACCATTTTATCTTTACTCAACATCCAGGCATTTTGTACTGTTACAAATTCTTGGATAAATGTAAATCCATTTATAAAATTGATGTTAGCGTCTTTCGAAACACTCATTTCAAAACGTTTTATAGCCCATGTAGAATCGTTAATCCAGATGTTACCAGCAAAAGTTAGTTCTTCTTTTCGCTTTGGTTTAAATTGTATTTGGTAGCAAAATCTGTTATCAATATACATGCTATCAATCAAATAAAACTTATAAAAAAATAGAGCATTATCAGATATTGGACTGGTAAATTTTTTTCCAAAAAGTAAAAATGCATTGTCATAGATATTTGTATAATAATTCATATTACCCATTGCCTGACTCACGCTCGCATCTTGCACACCCGCAACTTTAGTAGCTTTAATTACTTCCTTTCTTGCCTTTGGATTTTTACGGTATGAATAATCTGAGACGGTTTCAGAAATAAACATTGGCAAATAGGGCTTTTCATTTTTTGAAGTGCTATCTATATTATGGAATATAAAATCGAAAGGCTTCATCAACTTTCGTTTTTTAAATTTGTCAGTAATATTATTTATATCCACTTCATATTTGCTATAGACTTCATATTCATAAGCATCTAGCTTTTCTATGTCGTTCTTGCTTTTATTAGCAATTACATTTTTGATAATGCGATGCGCAGGATTAGCTCCAGGCTTGATAATAATTTCTTTTAAGGTAATGGTATTAGCTTCTAGAATAATATCAATTTCTTGAGATTGACTTTGCTTTACCTTAACTGCTTTACGTAAATATCCAAGATAATTAAAAACCAAACTGTCAGCGATTTTATCAGTAGAAATAATATAATGCCCATCAAAGTCAGTAGTAGTGCCTATGGTGGTACCTTTAAAAACGATATTTATAAATGGCAGTGGTTCATTTGTATTTGCATCAAGCACCCTACCTTTAACGCTTGTTTGAGCGTTTACCTTAAGGCAAAGGAACATTGCAATAATAGTTAATCTATATTTCACTCAAATACTTAATGTAAAGTATCAAATAAATGAAAAGGCATTGGCATAATCAAGTATTCTTAATCAATTAGAATAATTATGTAATAAATTGTCAAAATTGTATTAATACCTTGTATCTATTTACATATAAACCATCCTATAAATGTCATTACAATACCAAGTAAAATACTTGATAAGACATATAAAAATAAGATGTAAAAATTTTGATTTTGCAATAGCTTCATGCTTTCTAACCCTATTGCTGAGAAGGTTGTAAAGCCTCCACAGAATCCGGTAACTAAAAATATGTAAGTGCCATTATCTAACCAGTTGTTTTTTGATGCTAGACCATAAAATAGTCCAATAATAAAACAACCTAATAAATTTACAACAAGTGTTGAAATTGGAAATAAGTTAGAAATCTTGCCGATGAATTGAAGCGATATTAAATAGCGAATAGCACTACCAATACTACCGCCTAAAGCAACCAGCAAAATTTTATTCATACAATTACTTTTTAATCAAAAGCTTTTGGGTCAAGTTTATTTTATCATTATTCAGCTTTACTGAATAAACGCCAGCACTAAGCTTATCCTCAACAGAAAATAAGTTTAAGTTTTGTTTGCCAACGCCTAACCTTACATTATTTTTTCGAACAACTAATTTTCCTATTGCATCGTAAACTTCAATATTGATGTTAGTACTCTCTAGACTATTAACCTCTATGCTAGCATTGTTGATGCTTGGGTTAGGGAAAATTTTGAAACTAAAATGCTCTGAAATTATATCATCAATATTAGTATTTAATGCGCTAATGTTTATGTCATCTAAATATAGATTATTACCTGTAGCAGCGCCTGTAAATTTAAATTTAAAACGTACATTATCGTTATTAGCGAAATTGTTTAAAACAATCGTCCTTTCAATCCATTCATTAATACTAGGTACAAAGTTAGAATTTGTAGTGCCAGCTGTTGCCAATGAAGTTCCTGCATATGATACCAATTGATTCCAGTTCTTGCCGCAATTGGTAGAGACTTGGACAATTAACCTATTATCTGAAGCCCCTGCATCAACTGTTTGAGCATACGCCTGACGAAATGTTAATTTTGGAGATTGGTAATTTGTAAGGTTAAAACTTGTACTAATTAATTCATCAACATCGTTCTCAAGAGTGTTATTATTCACATTTAGCATACAAGAATAATTACCAGTGAAAGATGTAGTATTTGTTCTTTGAAATGCTACTGATGTAGCCTCAAAGTTGGCAACTGTCCAATCGCTATTTGGTATATCGCTATTTTCAAACCCTTCGAAAAAGCTTGTTTGATAAGCTGCAGAGTTTGGCATTACAATAATAACTCCTGCTTTAGTAATACTATCAGTACCTGCAGTATTTATCACTTTTAAACTAACATTATATGTGCCTGGTATGGCATAGGTAATTGTTGGAAATGCAGATGTTGATGTTGACGGTGTGCCTCCATCAAAATACCAAATTCTACTAGCTGCAGCACCGCCATAACTTTTGTCATTCATAGTTACAGTTTGTCCTTCGCAAATATAGGTTGGCGTATGAGGAGTAAAATCAGCAACAGGACTACATAAAACAGGAGGATTGTTAACTCCAGTTGCTATTAAATTAGCTGCACTCCATAATGTACTTCTACTGCTAACAGATGATGCAAGTGCTGCATTCATTCTAGTACTTTGTCCGGCAGTAAATACATTTTGACAAGCTGCGTTAGTATAGTCCATGTAGTTACTGTATAAATCACCATTAGGACCATTGTTACAGCTAATGCTAGGAAAAGTGGGGCAAGTACTAAAATTTTCCGCTCCTTGATTTGGAGTGTCTGAAACATTATCACTTCCATTACAAGAACTTCCGTCATCACCCCAAATATGTCTAAGATTAAGCCAATGCCCAACTTCATGTGTTGCCGTTCTTCCTCGTGAACCTGCACCTGTTCCTATATTCCCTACAAATTCTTGACGTAAAACGATACCATCAGTTGCTGCTGCACCTCCAGGAAATTGAGCAAAACCAATTACATAGCCTTCAGTTGTAGAGCTACTATTTATATTTTTTACAACCCAAACATTCATATACTTGCTTCTAGGCCACGAAATTAATGCCTTTACATTGTCTCTAGCACCATTTGTCATTGCTGAATAAATTCTATTTACACCATCTGTGCAATTTCCATTTGGGTCAATTTGTGCAATTTTAAATTCAATATTACAATCTGCCGCTATAGGTCTAAATGCAATGGGAGTATTATTTGTATCAGCATTTAATCTTCTGAAGTCTTCGTTTAATATTCTTATTTGGTCTAAACATTGAGCCCTGCTAATATTTTCAACTCCATATTGATGTATAATATGAAATACAACAGGAATAATTTTTACTGCAGCCTTGGCTTTTGGATTCAATGATTGCTGAAATTCAAACTCCTGCGTTTCTGCTTCAAGTTTTTCCATTTCTTGAATGATGGAAGGATTTTTTAAAATATTTTCCTTTAATATTTCATTGCTAATGCAAGGCTCTGTTCTATTAGTTTGAGATTTTGAAATAAAATATATTGACATAAAAATGGCCAATAATTTAATAGTAGTTTTGTTCATTTACTTAACTTTATTTTATAAATGTATTTAATTCTTTCTTAAACAAAAATGTTTAGGATAAGTTGATAAAATTTTACTTTATGTTACATATTTATGAAGTTAAACAAGAAAACCTAAACAATTAAATATTCTATTTTCTTTGCTACTCCAAAATTTACAATTGCAATTATGAGGTATTTTTTTCTATTATTTTTTTCTATTTCAAAACTTTTCGCCCAAAACCTCAACGACTCCATACTCAAGAAATACTCATTTATTAAAGTGGATAAAAATATAATTGAAAATGATTCTTCTTTAAATCCCTTATTTGCTAAACTGTATCAGTTAAAAACTAATCAATCAATCAAGTTAAACATTACACACATTGGCGATTCTCATTTACAAGCGGGAGATTTTACTAGAACAGTGCGTAAAAAGCTGCAGCTTGAATTTGGCAATGCAGGAAGAGGTTTAATCGTCCCGCTAAAAGTAGCGCGCACTAATGAGCCGTCGAATTATAGAACTAGCAGTAACATTAGATGGAGTGCAAGAAGAAATGTAAAACTCAATGATACCATTCCAATTGGTCTTGGAGGAGTAACCATTAGAACTGAAAATCCAACCGCTGATTTGAAAATTAAATTGATTAATGAAAATTCTATCAATAATAGTTTTAATTCCGTACGAATATTTCATGATAAAACCATTAGTTCTTATGACCTTGTAATCAAAGATTCAGTTGGAATAGAAATTGGAAAATCAATAGATGATGTGGAAAGAAATTTAAACTCTTCTCAGATAAATTTTTTAAGTAGTATGAATGAAATAAACATTAGTTTATCAGGCATTTCTAAAAATTATACAAATATTTATGGTTTTGTTTTTGAAAACGGTAACCCTGGAGTTTTGTACCATACTGTTGGTGTAAACGGCGCAGAGTATAGACATTATAATCATTCGGAATATTTTGTTGAACAAATGTCTTCCTTAAACCCCGACTTATACATTCTATCTTTAGGAACAAATGAGGCTTATGCAATTAATTTTAGTTCTGAAGATTTCTATAAAGAAATAGACACTTTGGTTACTAAACTCAAATTATATAATCCATCAGCATGCTTCATAATAACCACTCCAGGAGATGCCAATAAGAAAAGAAAGTATAAAAATAAGAACAATAAAATAGCGGGGGCGACTATAAAATCTTATTGCTTAAAATATAAAATTCCATATTACAATATGCTTGAAGTTATGGGTGGCTATGGGTCAATAAACAAATGGTATACAAGAGGGCTTACCAACAAAGATCACTTGCATCTTACTTCAGCTGGTTATCAATTGCAAGGAGCATTGTTTTATGATGCAATTCTAAAGTCTTATTCTAATTACCTTTTCAATAATATAAAACAGAAATAAAATTTGATGGATTCATTATTCAAACAAATAGATATATCTGCATTCTGGAGAGTGTTACAATACAACCCTAAAAATCCGCTTCTTTTTAATAGTGGATTTTTTCTTATTTTTTTTATTGTATTTATTTTTTTCTACAACCTTATTCAAAACAGAATTCGGATTAGAATATGGTTCGTTGTACTTATCAGTATATATTTTTATTACAAGAGTAGTGGTTGGTATTTCTTGCTTTTACTAGGGACTAGTTTGATTGCCCATTACATGGCAATTTTCATTTATAAGGAAAAAAAACTTTTGAAAAGAAAGCTATTGCTAGCATCTAGCATTATATTTTTCTTAACACTTCTTTTTTACTTTAAATACATCAATCTTATAATTGATACATATAATCAATTCGCAATTAGAAAAATCAATGTAATTAAAACTTTTTTACCGCTTGGTATTTCATTCTATACTTTTGAATTAATAAGCTATGTTGTTGATGTTTATAGACGAAAGGTAAAGCCTTTGAAGCGTTTTATTGACTTTAGCTTTTATGTTTCATTTTTTCCGCATTTAGTAGCTGGGCCAATTGTAAGACCAATGGATTTGATACCACAGATGTATGCAAAGATAAAAATGACACATGAAAAAATTGGTTCTGCTGTTTACTATATATGTATGGGACTGTTTAAAAAAGCGATAATTTCCGATTACATAAGTAGCAATTTTGTTGATAGAATATTTGATAATCCTACTTTATATTCTGGAGCAGAAAACTTACTTGGGGCCTATGGGTATACCTTGCAAATATATTGTGATTTTTCAGGTTATTCTGACATGGCAATTGGGATAGCACTCTTAATGGGATTTCATTTGCCCAATAATTTTAATACTCCATATCAGTCTGCAAGCGTTACAGACTTTTGGCGTAGATGGCATATTTCACTTTCATCATGGCTTCGTGATTATTTATATATTAGCTTAGGTGGCAATAAGAATGGTACAATAAGAACATATTTTAATTTATTTATAACCATGCTTATTGGAGGCTTATGGCATGGCGCAAGTTGGAAATTTGTATTTTGGGGAGCTATGCATGGATTTGCATTATTGATTGAAAAAATTTTTTCATCATTCATTCGAATCAGAAAAAACTACCTAACAAATATTATAGGTGTACTTTTTACTTTTCATTTTGTTACATTTTGTTGGATATTTTTTAGAGCCACATCATTTGTTTCTGCGTCCGATATGATTGCTCAAATTGCAAGTGGTTTCAGTTTTAATTTATTACTGCAAATTGTAAATGGCTATCAATTAGTTTTTACATTTATTGCACTAGGTTATTTCTTGCATTTTTTACCAAAAAAGGTAGATATTAAAACAGAACAATTTGTTATTAAAACACCTTTAGTTATTCAGTCGGTTTACTTGGCTTTGTTTATATTTATTGTTATTCAAGTTAAATCAGCCGAAGTACAACCTTTCATCTATTTTCAATTTTAGAAAAATAATTTTTTAAATATTGTTTAAGAGTTTATCAAAAAAGAAGTGATAATAATTAAAGATAATTAAAATACATCGCTTATATTTATTTTATCAACCAAATTAAATTTTATAATAGTGAAAAAATTATACAAATTATTTTTAGCATCAGTTCTGTCATTAGGCATCGCAAATGCAAGCCATCTGATGGGTGGAGATATTTATCAAGTATCAAGGAAGAGAAAAATTTAGGCTCAATTGCCTTGTTCCCTAATCCAAGCAATGGTAGTTTTGTTATTAATACTTCATTAATAAAACCAGAATTATGTATGATGAATATTGTTGATACAACAGGTAAATTAGTTTACACTAAACAAGTTCTTTTGCAAAACGGACAAAACATTAATGTAAGTGATTTAAAACTTGCTAACGGGTTGTATAACCTACAACTTTCAAATTCAAATTTCAAAGCCAATTTAAAGATGGTGATTGAAAAAAAATATTAATCGATTTTTATAAAAAGAGGCTGCCAAGTTTGGTAGCCTTTTTTTATGAGTTAATAAATTTAAAAGGATAGAAGTACAATGCAACCCACTAAAAATTGAAAGAAAAGCAAGTTTGCTTTATTACTTAAAAAGATTGTATTGAAAGTTTTAAAGTATTTAATGAAGCAGAACTTGTAATTCAAATAAGCTTTTGCCATTATGATACATTAGTAATAATTTGAATGAAAAAAGTATTAATCATCTCAAACTATGATAACTTTGTGATAAATTTAAAATACTTAAAAATAAAAATCATGATATTATTAGTTATCGGAATTGCACTACTTATCTTTTCTGCACAATTTATAAATCGTTTTTATCAACTCATGCCATATAAATCAATATTCAATATTATTGGTGTAGCATTAATAATTTTTGGAATTGCAACCTCTATGGTAAAACAAATAGGTGCAGGTGAACTTGGCGTTCAAGCACTATTTGGTAAGGTTGACAATAGAATTTTAGTAAGCGGATTAAACATCATAAACCCACTTGTGGAGGTAAAAACATTTGATGCCAAAACACAAAACTACACCATGTCGAGTGTTCGCGACGAAGGCGATGTTGCAGGTGATGATGCTATTAGAGTGCTCACTGCTGATGGTTTAGAAGTAGTGATTGACTTAACCGTTTTGTACAGAATAATACCGAACCAAGCACCGAAAATATTAAGCGAAATAGGTACTGATTATAAAAACGTTGTGGTAAGACCCATAACAAGAACAAAAATAAGAGACAATGCTGTTTATTACGATGCAGTGTCATTATACTCTAAAAAGCGTGATGAATTTCAAGCAAAAATATTTGCATCGATAGAAAAAGATTTTAAACAACGAGGACTTATATTGGAACAGCTTTTAGTGCGAAATATTTCACTTCCTGCTTCTGTAAAAGCATCCATCGAATCGAAAATAAATGCAGAACAAGATGCACAAAAAATGGAATTTGTATTACAAAAAGAAAAACAAGAAGCCGAACGAAAAAGAGTAGAAGCGCAAGGTATAGCTGATTATCAAAAAATATTGAGTACTGGCTTAAGCGATAAACAGCTACAATATGAAATGATAAAAGCAAACAAAGAAATTGCAACTTCTCCAAATGCCAAAGTTATAATAATGGGCAATGGAAAATCAGTACCCATAATTTTAAACGACAAATAAATTTAAACTATAACGTTCTAAAGTAAAAAATCATCTTAAAAAAATTGTTTCTTTGTAGCACTTCAATAATACAAATTTACAATGCCAATAATAGCACCTTCAGTACTTTCAGCAGACTTTGCAAATTTACAACGCGACATTGAAATGATTAATAATAGTGAGGCCGATTGGTTTCACATTGATGTGATGGATGGTGTTTTTGTACCTAACATTTCATTTGG
The DNA here is from genome assembly GCA_040383485.1 of Flavobacteriales bacterium. Classification (GTDB taxonomy): domain Bacteria; phylum Bacteroidota; class Bacteroidia; order UBA4408; family UBA4408; genus JBEIDK01. Next base: position 1,275 of record JBEIDK010000012.1, on the reverse strand, counting down.
TATGCCTGTAATTAAAGCAATTTCAAAACATGCTAAAAAAACGATGGATGTGCATTTAATGATTGTAAACCCTGAAAAATTTATACAAGATTTTAAAGATTGTGGTGCTGACATCCTAACAATTCATCTTGAAGCATCTACCCATTTGCACCGCACTTTACAACAAATAAAAGCAACTGGCATGAAGGCTGGAGTTGCCATAAATCCTCACACTTCAGTTCAGTTATTAGAAGACTGTATTTGTGATATTGACTTAGTATGTATGATGAGTGTAAATCCGGGATTTGGAGGGCAAAAATTCATAGAAAATACCTTTAAAAAGGTTCGTGCACTCAAAGAAATTATTACAATAAATGGTGCTAAAACTTTAATTGAAATTGACGGTGGTGTTAGCCTAGAAAATGCTAGTAAACTTATTGAAGCTGGCGCTGATGTTTTAGTAGCTGGTAACACAGTTTTTGCTTCGGCTAACCCGTCAGAAACTATTGCAAAGTTAAAAAAAATGTAGTGGAAGAACTAGCGAAACTTAGCATAAAAGATTGGGCAGAAGAAGACCGTCCGCGCGAAAAACTTTTGTTACGCGGACGACAATCATTAACTGATGCCGAGCTTATTGCAATACTTATTGGCAGTGGCAATAATAAAGAAACTGCAGTACAACTCTCGCAAAGAATTTTAAAAAGTGTTGAAGGAAACCTAGATGCTCTAGGAAAAATAACCATTGAAACATTAATTAAAAACTTTAAAGGAATTGGAGAGGCAAAAGCAATATCAATAATTGCTGCGCTTGAATTAGGAAGAAGAAGAACAACATCAAATACAGAAATAAAACCGATTATTAAAAGTAGTAAAATGGCTTACGACTTTATAATTGGCGACATGTTAGACCTTCAGCATGAAGAGTTTTGGTGTGTGTTTCTAAACCGAAGAAATGAGGTTATTAAAAAATTTCATTTGAGTAAAGGAAGCATAAGCGGAACAGTTGCTGATACAAGAATTGCGTTTAAAGCAGCTATTGAGTCTTTAGCATCATCTATATTTTTATTTCACAATCATCCTTCCGGTTCATTGCAGCCTAGTGATGCAGATATTAAACTTACTAAAAAATTTATTGAAGCGGGTAACTTTTTAGACATTGCAATTATTGACCATATTATTGTTACAGATAAAGCATACTATAGCTTTGCCGATAATGGCATGATGGGTTAATGATTAAGAATATTAATTAATTTTCGTTTTTTAGAATAATATTTTTCAAGGCCTCAACCCAAGTAT
>JBEIDK010000011.1:0-46139 GCA_040383485.1 Flavobacteriales bacterium | reverse complement strand
TTACATACTTTTTAGGAGAGCAAATAATCTCTGTTAAAACGAACGAAAATATTACCACAGTCGTAACCGAAAGCGGTAAAACCTTTACGTCTAAACTAATAATTGGAGCAGATGGAGCAACATCAATTATACGTAGAAGTTTAACTAATTATAAGATGGATCCTGTGCATCACTGCGCTGCAATAAGAGCGTATTATGAGGGTGTTAAAGATGTTGATGGACATACTTATGAATTTTATTTTGTGCCCAAATATCCTAATGGTTATTTCTGGATTTTCCCATCTACAGATAATAAGGTAAACATAGGATTTGGAATGATGTCGGATGAAGTAGCAACCCGAAAAATTAAACTCCGCGAAACATTGGAAGAAATAATAAATGATTCTCCTTCATTGAAAAGAAGATTTGAAAATGCTACAATTGTTGGAGATATTAAAGGTTGGAGTATACCAATGGGTTACGGCACTCATGATATTTCAGGTAATAGATTTATGTTGATTGGCGATGCCGCTTCAATTGCTGATCCTGCAACTGGCGAAGGCATAGGACAAGCGGTTGTATCTGGAAGAATAGCGGCCTTTGTTGCCAAAGAATGCTTTAAGGAAAATGATTTTTCTGCAATCCGTCTTTTAGATTACAACAAACAAATTCATGATAAATTCGGAAAAATAAATTTGAAAAGGTATAAAATATCACGATTTATTCTGAACAATAAATGGATATTAAATGCCATTATTAGCCTGTTAAATTCAAATAGAATTATTTCAAAATTAACTTTCAAGACAGCGATAAAAATAACTTCTTAGCTAAGCCTTTTAATATCTAAAAAGTATGCTTTATACTTTTCAAAAAAAAACAGGCTTTTTGGTAAAGCCTGCCTCTTTTCAATAAACAACCAATTATCAACCTCGTTTTCTAGCTTCATAAGTTGTATGATGCAGTTTTAAGGTTTTAGATATTACGGATTCATAGGTTTAAATCGTTAGTGTAATAACCAATTGATGAAACAAATGTCTTATTTAATAATTATGAAATGGCTTACTTGCTATAAATGGTTTACAAAACTGATTAAATGGTTTAATTTAATAAGAAACTGGTAAAGCATACTCATATATTTTTGCAATATCAGTAAGAAATTAAAATTATTTCAAGGCCTTTAATGCTTCATTTACAGTTTTATCATCGAGGCTTAGAACTTTATAATAAGCGTCATTATGCCAAACACCTCTAGCAATAAGAGCCTTAAGTTGTAACTTAATTATTGAAATAGATTTTTTTAAACCTATTTCGTTTCGTGGAATGTTATTTTTAGCTGCATAATTAGTAAACTCATTTATTAGTTTATCATCAATATTAAACTTGCTTATGTAATCATCCATACTATTAAATTTATTAATTTCATCTCTATTTTTATCTGAATACTCAACAGCAAATTGATTGATAATACCTGTAATATAAAGTTCGGTTAAATAGCTTGAATTTTTTGTAGTGTCAATAGGAACAAAAATATCAGGCATAATTCCACCACCACCATAAACAACTTTACCCTTCGGAGTTTTGAATTTTAAACTGTCAGAGAATTTAATACTGTCTTTATTTTCAAGTTCACCTGATTTGTACCTGTGCATCTCTTCCATAGCATAGTCTTTCAATTCTCCAGGAGTGTAAGGTTTTTGAATACATCGGCCTGTTGGCGTGTAATACCTAGCAATGGTAAGCCTAAGAGCAGAGCCATCACTAAAGTCTGATTGTTCTTGAACCAAGCCCTTACCAAAACTTCTGCGCCCTACAATAACTCCACGGTCGTTATCTTGTATGGCACCAGCTAAAATTTCGCTTGCCGATGCAGAACCTTCATCAATTAAAAAAGCAACTTTATTTTTCTCGAAATAACCAGCGTCAGTAGCGTAAAAATTCTCTCTTCTTCGAGCATGCCCTTCCGTATAAACAATCAATTTTTTATCTTCTAAAAACTCATCGCAAAGCTTAGTTGCAATATTTAAGAAACCACCTGGATTACCTCTTAAATCAACAATAAGTTGCTTCATCCCTTGTTTTTCTAAATTATTAAAGGCTTTTAAATATTCTTCGTAGGTAGTTTGGGCAAATCTTCCAATTTTAATAACACCGGTTTTATTATCATTAAGCATAAATGATGCATCAACACTATATATTGGTATTTTGCCTCTGGTAATAGAAAATGCAAGTGGCGATTTATTCCCTCTTCTTAAAATAGAGATATTTACTTTAGTTCCGCCAATGCCTCTTAGTAATTTAAAGACTTCTTTATTTGTAATTTTAATTCCCGCTACATTCTTTTTTTCAACCTTTATTATTCTGTCACCAGCCCTTATGCCAAGCTGTTCTGAAGGGCCCCCAGCAATAGAAGAAACAACGTAAATAGTATCATTTAAAATATTAAACTCAATCCCAATTCCGTCAAAATTACCTTGCAACATTTCATTTGTTTGCGCCAATTCACTTGCTGGTATATAGGCACTATGCGGATCAAGATTTTGTAACAATGAAATTATAGTTTCGTCAAGCAACCTATTTTTGCTTATTGTGTCAACGTAGTTTTGTTGCACATAATTTAGAAGTTCATTTACCTTATTATTTTGGGTTGCACTACTAAAAATTCTACTGTTATTATTAGATAAATTAGCCGATAGTTTTACACCCAATAAAATACCAGCAATTAATACCAATGCAAAATATAAAGGTTGTAATGCTTTTGATAAAGATTTTATTTCTTGTTTTTCTTGAGGGGAATTATCCATTATTAAATTTAAGAATTGTTTTATGAGGTTCATCAAATAAACTTGCGAATGACCTTATTTTCGGCAATAGTACAAAAATTAAAAGTGCAGTTTTTATATTAAATATTTACACTTTGTTAAATTATAATTCTTAAACACCGCTCAAACAATATAGTTTTTACATTTACAAAATCATGATAAAAAAATTCCTCTTCTTTACTTTTATAATCATTAAGAACATTATTTTTTGTGACGCTCAATGCAGTGAAAACGATAGCAAAAAAGCGCAAAAGTTATTTGATAAGGGCGTAGATAAAAACAAGTATGAAATAAAAGAAAGGCAGGCTTTTTTGAGAGATGCATTAGAAGAAAATCCTGATTTTGCCGCAGCCTATTATGAATTAGGTAATACAGTTATTACTTTGTACAAAGCTAATGGCTCACCACTAGGAAACGCAAAGGCATATTATGTTAAGGCAATAGAGCTTTGCCCAGAAATTGCTCCATATCCTTATTTTTATTTGGCTCAAATTGCATTTGGTTTAAATGAGTATAAAGAAGCATCGAACTATTTTAAAAAATTTATTGATTTTAATAGCGACAAGAAAAAGCCAGAGGATGTAGAATTAGCTGAGAAAATGAATGACAAAGCAATTTTTTTTGCAGATATTTTTTCAAAGCAAGTTGCCTTTGACCCTAAGCCAATTAAAGGTATTGATACCTATGAAGATGAATTTTTAGCTAACTTATCGCCTGATAATGAACTCCTATTTTACACGCATCGTTATCAAAAAAAAGGAAGAGATGAATTAGTTCCGCACTTAGTTGAGGAGTTAACCCAAGCAAATAAAAAAGAAACAGATTATCTACAGCCAACAGCACTTGAAGCACCTTTTAATTATAATAATGACGGTTATGGTGGAGCAACTTTTTCATTAGATAATGAGCATTTATATATCACGGTTTGTAAACCAGAAAAGAAAACAGGGCAAATAAATTGTGATATATACACGGCTAACTTAATTAAAACAGGATTAGCAAAACCGCATTGGTCAGAACTAAAAAACCTTGGACCAAATGTGAATACCATTGATGGTTGGGAGTCGCAGCCATCCTTATCTTCTGATGGAAAAACCCTTTATTTTGCCTCTGCAAGAGCTGATAGTAAGGCTATGGATATTTATTATTCTAAAAAGAATGATGAAGGAGAATGGGGGCCTGCAATAAATATGGGTAGCCCAATTAATACTGAGGGTAATGAAAAGTCTCCGTTCATACATAGCGACAGTCAGACCCTTTATTTTTGTAGTGATGGACACCCTGGGGTAGGTGGATACGACATTTTTTATAGCAAAGCCGACGATAACGGTAAACTACAAAAACCTAAAAATATTGGTGTGCCAATTAATACAGAGAAAGATGAAGTAGGCTTATCTGTTAGCACTGATGGTGAGACAGCGTTTTTTAGTAGTAAGGATCTAAAGGGAAAAGGTGCTGGAGCATGGGACGTTTTTACTTTTGAGTTGCACAAAGAGGCTCGTCCTGAAAAAATAATTTTTCTTAAGGGCACGTTAACCAACGAAGATGGTTCTAAACCTTTAAACGCTAAGATTGAAATCAAAGGCCTAAAATCAAAAGAAGTTCAAAAAATAAATGTAGACACTGCAACGGGAAAATATACAGCAGTTTACACACTCAAAAAAAATGAAGATGTATTGGTAACAGTTAAACAAGATGGAAAAGCATTTACCTCTCAAATAATTAAAAATGTTGAAGAAAATATAGGCAAACCAATTAAGCAAGAAATAAAACAAAAAGAAATAGAAGTTGGAAAATCATACAGCATTAATAATATTCTTTATAATACAAGTAGCGCAGAACTTACAGATGATAGTAAAATTATTATTGAAGAATTTGCAAATTACCTGAATGAAAACCCAGCCTTAAAAGTAGAAATTAGGGGGCATACAGATAATGCTGGAGTGCCAAAAAACAATTTGGCTTTAAGTGCCGACCGTGCATTTACTGTACTTTCATTGTTGCAAAAGTTTGGAGTTGATAAAGAAAGATTATCTTTTAAAGGTTTTGGAGATACAGTTCCTGTGGGAGATAATAATACAGAAGAAGGTCGAAATAAAAATAGAAGAACAGAGTTTATGATATTGAAGAACTAAAAGTTCTTATTTTTTAAACTTTTCTTTATAAGCATCAAATTCTTCTTTGGTTAAATCTTGGTTTCCTAAACCATTTCCAAAATTAATATAACCATATGCTTTTTTTCCTGCAATAACACTTGTAGTTGTAGTGTAAATGCCCATTACAGGTTTAAAATTTGATTGTCGTTTTTTGTATAATTCTTCTTGGGCAGCAAGTTGTTCAAGTCTTTTATTCTCAGCATCTAAATTTGATACCTTTAATTTTTCTTTTAAAGCTTGCATTTCAAGTGCTTTATTTTTGGCATCTTCAGCTTCCTTATCTTTTAATGCTTGCGCTAATTGTTTGGCTTGTTCTTCCTTTTCTTTTTTAATTCTTTCTAATTCTTCTTCCTTTGCCTTTGCTTCGGCAAGTCGCTTCTCTTCAGCTTCTTGCATTGTTTTTTCCTTTGCTAATTTCGCACTTAAAGCCAATTCTTCTTTAGCCTTTGCTTCGGCTAAACGCTTCTCTTCAGCTTCTTTAAGAGCCCTATTTTTAGCAACTTTTAATATAGAATCTTGAATTGCAGATTTTTTCAATTCTGCTAATCTTTTTTCTTCTGCCTCTTTTCTAGCAATCTGTTTTTGCGCTTGTTCTATACTATCTTGTTCGTATGATAACCTGAGCGCTTGACGTTCAAACTCATCGTCTTCCTTTTTACGTTTTTCACGTTCTGCTTTTCTTCTTGCCGCTTCTTCGGCATCAAGCAATGCTTCTTCTTTCTTTTGTTTTTCTATTTCAGCAGCTTGTTTTTCTTTTTCTATTCTCAACTTTTCTAGTGCATCTTTTTTAGCTTGTTCTTGAATTGCTTTTTGTTGCTCAGCATCTTTCTTGGCTTTCTCGGTTAACTCTGCGCTTACGGTTCCGCTCTTCTTAGCTTGCTCCAATGCAGCAATTAAAGTTTCTACCTTAGTCCTCATATCAAGCGCATAGGCTTCATCATTGTCAAAATCGTAATTATCTTCACTATAGGCATATTTTTCAATTGGCTCTTCCATTAATGATAAATCTACTCCAATCACCTTATCAAATAATACAATATTTATTTCCTTTGGATAGAATGCCTCTTCAATTCTTTCTTTAGAAACTACAGTGCTAAATTCAATTGTTTGTTGCACAGAACCTTTCCTACCAAAAACCAAAATATTATCCTGTTGGAAAGGCATTTTTACCTCATAATTTCCAAGGGTGTCCATATAATGTTTAAATCCATTCACAGCTATGTAGGCATCTTTAAAAACACCATCCTTGGTTTTTACGGTACCAAAAATTTTATAGTTCTTATCTTGACTATAAGCAGATAAAAACTGAAGAGAAATAAAAAAAACTAGGAATAGTTTTTTAGCCATTTTGAAATTTGAAAACAAGTGTGCGAAAAAACGAAATTTAAACGCAGAAACTTATTTTTTATTGCGTTTTTATCAAAATTTAGGAATGAAACTCATTGATTATAAACAAATAATATTTCAATAAGCCCCGTAGCGTTTGGTTTGAAGCTGCGCATTGTTTAAGCTAAAGTTCATTTTATTTATTTTATAATCATTAGCAGCAGCGCTGTTTAGCAACTATGCGCTGCAAAAAAAGCCATTGAAACGCAGTGTGTATTAAACTCAAAACTTATTGAAGTGCTGCATGTTGAAAAGGATTTTTTTAATTGTTTTTCTGGAGAAAAATGTTTAACACCACATAGTTAGGAACCAGCTTTGCTGCTTATGAAAACCAAAATGTATAATTAAATATGAATAAATTTCGCACAAAGTAAAATATTGTTCTGATAACAAACTACAACAAACTGGCGAAAGTAAGATGGTTTATTCCTTTACAAATTTCATTACTTTTTCATCAACTCTAATAAAAAAAATACCACTTCGTAGATGCTGAATGTTAATTTTAGTTTGTTGCTTATTGGCAGAAATAGTAGAGTAAAAAGCTTGTTCATTGCCAATAACATCATATAATTTTATATTGTTACTTTTTGTTTGGATGATGATGTCATTATTTGCAGGGTTAGGATAAACTGTTAATTTAAAGTTTTCATTTTTAAGTTCATTATTATTCAGAATAATAGGATGGTCCATAATGTTTTTGAGATTATAAAACTCTTTAGCGTTCAAGTTGTAATGGTGGTATAAATTATACCAAGTTAAAAATCCTAAGCAGTAGTATTCATTAATATTATTGGTATAAATCATAGTACTTCCCCACTGACCACTTCTATAAATAGCTTCTGATGAATAAACGCTTAAGCCGGAATTTGAAGAATTTGATTGAATATAACCGTAGTTATATAAAAGTGTATCAGTATTGTACCTTGTTAATGTGTCGAATGGGCTTTTACCTGCATAACTAAACTTATGGAAAATTTTGTTGCTGTAGAAACTAGTATCGGTATTAAATCCTAATCCAACATAACCAATAGTTTCACCTAAAGGCTTTTCTAATTGAAGTAAGGCTACATTTTGATATCCATCTTGATGGTAGATAGCTTTAAAGATGCAAACCTTTTTTACAGTTGACTCAGGAAAATTAGCTTGAGGACTTCCATTATCAAAAGCAGGATTCACAATTAGGCTGTCAAATGCAATCCAATCAAATGTATTGCGTTGACATAAATAAAACGCACCCATTACTACCATCTCTGAGCCAACCAAAGTTCCTGAAAAAATGCCAGTTTGCTGTCCATTGTAAAAACATCTTATTCTACATGCAGTTCTTAGTGGGAAGTCTGCAACATTATAAAATCCTTGCGCTGCAGCAGGTTTACTAAATTGTGAATTATGAAAAAGATTTGTAGTAGGGGGCGTCATTGCAAGTATTGCAGTATTTGGCATTGTTCCTAACGAATAAGCAGTATAGTCATTTGTAGCAATACTATCATATGCTACAGGCAAAATAGTTGTTACATTTTTTGTTTTTATATCAAGCACAACAACTGTGTCAGCATTATTTGCAAATAGAGGTTTCCAAATAAAATATATTACAAAAATTAAAATAATGTTTTTCATAAGTAAAGAAAAAGAATCAATGCCATCCTAATAAAGATAAAGAAAGTTTTAAAGTATCTCAAATGATTTTGAGTTTTAATACAACTATACTTTCTACAAAGACAAACTTAAGTTTATTCTCTCAAATATTCTCTAATAGAAATAAGTTTATAAAACTAATTTTAGATATCATCATAAATGGTCAAACAGGTTTGTGTAATATTATTGAGATTAAACGCCTTTCCTAAGCAAAGGTTGGAATGGCTAAAAATCTGCTTCCAATCCAGAACTTAGATAATAAAGAATTAAGTTGACAACTCAAAAAATTTTACCTGGATTTAAAATATTATTTGGGTCAAATACTTTTTTAATTCCACGTTGAATTTCTAATTGAACAGGGCTTTGTACTATATGCATGTATCTTTTTTGAACAAGTCCTATTCCATGCTCACCACTAATCGTTCCTCCTAGCAATTTACACAGTTTAAAAATTTCTTCAATTCCTTGATGAATTTCATTTTGCCAAAAATCATCAGATAAATCGCCTTTAATGATGTTGACATGTAGATTGCCATCACCTGCATGGCCATAGCAAACGCTTTTAAATCCATATTTATTGCCAATACTTTTTATTCCGCTAAGTAGTTTAGGAAGTTCTGCTCTTTTAACCACAGTGTCTTCTTCCTTGTAAATGGAGTTTGATTTTACTGCCTCAGCTACACTTCGGCGTATTTTCCATAGCTGTTCTTTTTGTGCTTCGCTGTCAGCAAACAAAATTTCATCGCATTCAAAATCAAGAAATAATTCACTTAATTTTTCTGCTTCTTGCAGCAACACATCCATGTTATTTCCATCAAGTTCAACAAGTAAATGTGCTTGAGTTTCTGGTTTGATTGCAATAGAAATACCTTGTGTATATTTCAATGTCCAATCAATTGCATCACGCTCCATAAACTCCATTGCCGATGGTATTATACCTGCCATAAAAGTAGCTGATACTGCTTCACATGCTTTTTCCGCGTTTGAAAAGGGCACCAACATTAAAATATTATGTTGAGGGTATGGAATAATTTTTAATACAATTTTTGTAACAACAGCAAGGGTCCCTTCACTACCAATAATAAGATGTGTAAGGTTATAACCAGTGGAGTATTTTAAGGTGTTAGCGCCAGTCCAAATTATTTCTCCGGTTGGCAAAACTACCTCTAGGTTTAAAACATAATCTCTTGTGGTTCCATATTTAACGGCATGTGGTCCACCACTTGCATGAGCAATATTTCCGCCTAAAAAACAACTACCTCTACTTGCAGGGTCTGGAGGATAATACAAGCCAAACTTCCGTACTTCTTCTTGCAATACTTGATTTATTACTCCTGGCTCAACAATGACTTGTAAGTTTCTTAAATCAATGTCAATGATTTTATTGAACCTTTCCATACTAATTATAATGCCTCCATAAATAGGTAATGCACCACCGCTTAATCCTGTTCCTGCACCGCGAACTGTTACTGGTATTCTATTCTCATTACAGAAGCTCATTAAAACAGAAACTTGTTCTGTATGATATGGTTTAGCTACTATTTCAGGATTGTATTCAAGGTTTTCAGTTTCATCATGGTTATATTCAATTAATGTATCATCATCAATGAATATTACATCATCAGTAAACAAGTTTAAAATTTTATTTAAAATATCTTCGTTTATTGAGGCATAATGAATAGTTTGCATATAGATTTAATTAAAATTCTGCAAATTCATTTCTTTCGACGTATTCTATTATTTTTCCTGCAATATCTTGCTTAGTGGCAGCTTCAATACCTTCAAGTCCAGGAGAAGAATTTACTTCCATAACCAATGGTCCTCTGCTGCTTTGCAACATATCAACACCAGCAATGGCAAGGCCTAATTTTTTAGCAGATTTAATAGCGGTTATTTTTTCTTCGGGAGAAAGTTCAATTACTTGAGCTGTGCCACCTCTATGTAAATTTGAACGGAACTCACCAGGTGCGCCTTGACGTTTCATGGCGCCAACAATTTTTCCATCAACAACAAATGCCCGTATATCTGCGCCACCAGCTTCTTTTACAAATTCTTGTACTAATACATTCGCTTCTAAATCAATGAAAGTTTCAATCATACTCTTTGCCGATTTATGTGTTTCTGCAAGCATAACACCAATACCTTGTGTACCTTCAAGAAGTTTTATTACCAAGGGAGCACCACCAACAAGTTCAATAACTTTTTCAATACTTTTTGCTTCAGCAGCAAATGCTGTTTTGGGCATACCTATGCCAGCTCTTGCAAGTAATTGCAAACTACGAAGCTTGTCACGCGAACGCACCAAAGCTTGACTTTCAACAGCTGTAAAAATTTTCATCATTTCAAATTGCCTCACAACCGCCGAACCATAGAAGGTTACGGAAGCTCCAATACGCGGAATAACAGCATTTACTCCAACTACTTCTTGTCCTTTATAGTAAATGTGTGGTCGCCCTTTCTCAATAATTAAAACACATTTTTGATGGTCGATGATTAGCATTTCATGCCCATGTTGAGTGCCTGCTTCAACTAATCTTTTTGTAGAATATAAATTTGGATTACGCGATAAAATTGCAATTTTCATAATGTAAATTCATTTAAAAATGATAAATCAAAAATAGAAAAATGTATGAGTATAAAGTTATAATCGAATTATTTAATTTCAAGAACGTAAAAGAATTGCTAATACTGTTTTATTATTTTTTAAGATAAATGTCCTCCAGTTTTTTCTTATCTACTTTTAGGTTAGTGTTGTATGGAAATTCATCTATAAACCTAAAGTCGGCAGGAATCATATAATGGGGTAATTTTGTTTTACAATGCTCAATAATTCCATCTAAATCAACATCTGAATCTTTTGTTTTTAATTGCACAAAAGCAACAATTTTTTTCACTTCACCGTTTCTGCGCAAAGCAATTGTTTCTGAGTGTTTCACCTTGTCGAATAAGTTAATGCAATTGCTAATTTCATTGAGTTCTATGCGGTATCCATTAAATTTAATCTGCTCGTCTTTTCGTCCTGAAATAAATAACAGACCATCTTTGTAGTACCCAATATCTCCGGTTTTGTAGGCTTTCCATTTTTTGAAATCTATAAATTTTTCAACGGTTAACTCATTACTTTTGAAATATCCTTTTGCTACGTGATTGCCACAAATTAAAATTTCGCCACTACTACCCATTTCTAATTCAATATTATTATCATCAATTATTGCAAGTTCTGCATTTGGCTTTGCAACCCCAATTGGAACGTCAATATATTTTTCGAGAAGTTGGTGAGTAATTACAACTTTTGAAGTGATTATTGTTGCTTCTGTTGGTCCATAAGCATTTATAATTTCTGCATTTGCAAAACGTTCAAGTGATTTTTTTCCAATTGCAGAAGTAAATCTTTCGCCCATAATCATAAAGCAATTTAAGGAAGGAAGATTGATTGAATTAAAGTTTTCATCAAATAAATTGTAATACAAAAATGCAGGTGTACTTGTCCAAACATTTACCTTGTTGGTTTTCAAATAATCAAATAAGGTATCTTGTTTATCATACAATTCTTTTGGAACACAAACGCTTGTTGCGCCCAGTGCTATGCAAGGAATCAAATCGTTTAAAGAAACATCAAAAGTAAATACAGCATGGTTCATGAACACTGTTTCTGAACTGAAATTAAACTCGTCATTCGTAATCCAATCTCTAAAACAAATAATGTTTTTTCGTGTAATTTCAACCCCTTTTGGTGCTCCAGTACTTCCCGAAGTGAACATAATATACACCAAAGGGTCTTTTGCATCATAATAGCTTACAAAGTTGGAAGGAATATTTCCTATTATTTTATGCTCCAATATTTCGTTTATTTCAATCAGGTTTTCAAATGGACATTCATTATTAGTACAGTTGATAACAATGCTACTTTCGGTAAAATTTTTGATATAAGTCATCCTTTCTATTGGAAAAATTACATCAATTGGTACATAAGGCATTTCGGCTAAAATACATGCCATTATTGATACAGGATACAATGCTTCTTTATGTCCATAAATAATTATTGGATGCCCTTTTGGAATTTTATAGAAGGAAAATATCGCAATTATTTTATCTGATAAATATTTTGCTTGTTGCCAAGAAATAGTTTCAATTGGTGTAACAATGAATTTCTTTTCGGGCAGAAAATCTAGTTCAACTAGTTGATTGGTTTCGAAATTTAACTTCATATTAAATTTAGTTTGTAATGAATGGAAACTTGCCGCTAAATACATAAACTGCAAATGCAGTTATATTGAACATTATAAAAATTGAAATGTATTTTATGGCTGTTGCGCTTAAATTTCCAAAAACAATATCACGTTTTTTCTTTCTACATTCTATTGTATAGGTGTTATGAATAACAGAGTATAAGCCAAACAGAACTCCACTTGCCACAAAATGATTTGTAAAGCCATTCCAATAACCCATAATTACAAAAGTTAAAAACAATGCAACATTTTGCCTTGTAATTGGGTATGGTTTTAGACTTTTTTTGCCACTTAAAAATTTGTAAAAGGGTGTAAAAAAATAGTCCTTCAACCATTCCGAAAGTGTAATGTGCCAGCGTCGCCAATAATCGGCAGGATTAACGGCAAGAAAAGGTAAATTAAAATTATCGGGAATTTTAAAACCTAATAAATTAGAAAAACCAACTGCCAAAAAGGAGTATCCTGCAAAGTCGAAAAATAAATACAAATAATAACTGTACATAACATTGCTCATTTGCCAAATTTCATTACTTGTAGCATCAAAGTTAAAAAGCCAATACCTATTAATAATTTCGGCAAAAACATATTTGTATACAGCACCTAATAAAATCTTTTCAACACCTATTTTAAATAATTCGAAGTTGTAATTCTCATTGCTATTTTTCAAATCATTTTGAAACGGCTTAAATCTATTGATAGGTCCAATGAGCAATGTTGTGGGTAGCAACAAATAGCAACAGTATTCAGAAAATGGTGCCGGTTTTTCTTTGTTATTGTTATCAACATAAACATGTATAACTTTAAATAGATAATAGGATATCCCTGCAAAGGCTATTAAGTCTTGTGCATAGTTTGTTCCAAATTTTGTATGCGTTTTTATAAGTAGAAGTGGGAAAATGAAAATGATTATACCAATAATTTTATGCTCTGTTCTTAAAATATATTCAAGCAAATAATAAACTAGATAAGATAATACTGTATAAGCAAAAAGCAATTGGTAATCTTTGAAAAAAACTGTATAAAAAACAACTGCGAATGTTAAATGAAATGTGAGTTTAAGCCAATAACTAATAACAGGTCTCAATAACCAAAAAAGTCCAACTAATGGAACAATCAAAATATAAAATGATAATTCGGAGAAAGGCAGCACGCTAAAATTGTTGGTATATAAATTTAGAAACTGATTGCTTTTGATTTAGTGGATGTTTGTTGGTATCTGAGTACAACCAAATAGACCCAAAAACTAAAATGAATGTGAGACAAAATATTTTGATTAGATACCTAATTTCTGATTTCATTGGGGTAAAATGTTTGAATAATTTTTTTGTTAATCTCAATCCAACTTAAAGGTCCAGTGTGCATAATATCAACACACATACCTAATTTATAGGTTGACTTATCAGCTATAAATAAATTCAAATACTCAAATTTATTTTTCAATACCAATTGCTCAATGTTATTTTGAAATTGATTAAACGGTTTGCAATCATAAGCCAAAGCATTGACAGGCAAAAGCACAACTAAAGTTTTAAAATTTTCAATTTTCAAATAGGATAATAAAGCGTCCAAATCTTTTAATTCTTGATTTTTTTCTGGTTCAAGCGGGACTAATTGAAACGGGATTTTGCCGATACAATAATTTGCAAAATACGAACTATCGATACCTAAATTATTGTTTGAACATTTTTTTAAAAAAGCTAAATTTTCAGTATTTTTAATCGAATCCATAAATAAATTAAAATCATTTATTTTGGCTTTGCGAACCTCAAAATCTACAACCGTTTTTTCAGTTTCACTTTTTCGGGATTCTATTTTTGTAGAATCAATAAAATATGTTTTTATAGTTTCGGATAGCCATTTTAAATATCCTTTGATTGCTTTCGAAAGTAATTTCACGACATTTGTTTTGCCAAGAATAAACTTTGATGTTGACTCAAATTCAAATTGTAAATCATTGTAGTGTTCAAAAAAATATGTTGATATTTTACTCTCAGTATTTTCATCAATTATTTTTTTATTGTAATTATCATAATCGAAAAAATCTAAGAATAATTCTGGGTGTGTTCCTTTGGCAAAGTCGCCACAAAACCAGTTTGAAGAAACGAATAAAACAATTTGTTTATTTTTAATTGTGTATTTGTGTGATGCCAAAAATGACAGCGCTGCAAATGACTGTGCGCCTGCTTCGCCAACTGCCGTTGCCGTTTTGCCAAAGCAACTTTGCAATAAACAATTTGGCCTTAGCGTACTTTTGACCGACAATTCAGAGGAACCCCAAATTAATAAAGTAGAATCTGTAAAAACATGGAGTAAATCTTTATTGTTAATATTTAATCCTTTAATCGTAGGGATGTAGTGGGCATTAATGGTTGACGTTTCTGCTTTTGGGCTGACAAACGCTTTTGGAAAGAAATAATTAGCACACAACTTGCTAAAGCAAACCGCAACAATGAAGATGATAATTACTATCCAATAATTATTTTTCATTTAGCTTTTTCTCAATGAATGTGGCAATCATGTTTACTGTGTCAAAATTATCAGTGTTAACTTCGTTAACCTTTATTTTGATTTCCATTTTTTCTTCAATAGCTACCAAAAGGTCAACAAAAGATATTGAGTCAATGAGTTTTGAAATAAATAAAGATTCATCCTCTTCAACATCGCTAAAAGCAATTTCAGCAATTGATTTTTTAAGAAAATTGACTAATTCATTATGATTCATAAGATTGATTTGCTCACAAATAAAATAATTATTTCTGATTTATTAACTCTCGATTGTTCAAACACAAAATTATATTTTACTTGTACAGGTAAACTGCAAGTTACATTTGCATCCATTTAATTTTTATGTTAGAGATAGTACTTTATATTTTATCATCCATTTTTTTACTTTCGTTTTTAGTTCAACAATTTTATTACTGGTTTATTTTTGGTAAAGTTGCTTTCGGTAAAAAAGAAGAATCAAATATTGCGCAAATGCCAATTTCGGTTGTAATATGTGCAAAAAATGAAGCGCAAAATTTATTTAAGAATTTGCCTTTAATATTCGAACAAAACTATTCTCAATTTCAAGTAGTTGTTGTTAATGATTGTAGCTCAGATGAAACTGCAGATATTCTTGAAGAGTTTGAAAAAAAACATAATAATCTTCATGTGGTCACCCTAAAAGAAGATGAAATTCGTGACCACTATAAAAAGCTTGCATTAACCATTGGTATAAAAGGAGCCAAATATGACCACATGATTTTTACCGATGCAGATTGTGTTCCCAAAAGCAAAGAATGGCTTAAGCGCATGGCATCTAATTATACAGATGGTAAACAGATTGTTATCGGATATGGAGCATATAAGAAAACTAATGGCTTTATAAATAAAATTATCCGTTTTGATGGTTATTACTGTGCATTGCAATACTTATCTTTTGCCATGATTAACAAACCTTATATGGGTGTAGGTCGCAACTTGGGCTATCGAAAAGAGTTTTTCTTTGATAATAAAGGGTTTTCAACTCATTATCATATTCAATCAGGAGAGGATGACTTGTTTGTAAATGCAAATGCAAAAAACAACAATTATGCTGTTGAATTTTCTGAAGAATCTCATACTGAAACCGATGCAAAAAAGAGCTATAAGGGTTGGAAAATTCAAAAAATGCGTCACCTTTCTACATCAAAATATTATAAATCGGGCGATAGGTTTAGGATTGGATTAATTGCGGCATCCCAATATTTGTTTTTGTTTGGATTAATTAGCCTAACAACAATAAGTTTGCTGGCCGAAAACTTGTTTCCTTACCAAGTTTACTATGTTGTTGCAATTGCAGCACTTAGATATATTACTATGTTAATTGTCATGTACTTCTCTATGAAAAAACTTTGTGAAAAGGATTTGCTATTTTTAGCTCCACTATTTGAAATAATGCTCCTATGGGTTTATCCTGTTTGGCACTTTAAAAATATGTTTGTAAAACGTCATCAATGGAAATAAACGACAAACTTTCAGACAAGGCAAAAGTCGATTTTTATTTAGTTAAAGATGCATTAGAAAATGGAAATCAAAAGGCTTACGCTGAGTTGATGGAAAGGTACCGTGATTCAATATATTTTATGATGTTGAAAATGGTAAAAAATAAAGACGATGCGGATGATTTGACTATTGAAGCATTCGGCAAAGCATTCAAAAGACTATACCAATACTCCTCTCAATTTGCTTTTAGTACCTGGCTTTTTAAAATCGCATCCAACAATTGTATTGATTATCTTAGAAAAAACAATAACAATACCTTCTCTATCGACAAAAATATTGATACAAATGATGGTGGAGAAATGCAAGTTGAAATGCGCAGTGATAGCTTAACACCTGAAGAAAAAATAATAAAGAAAGAAAAAATAAAGTTGATGAGGATTGTTGTGGAAAAGTTAAAACCAAGATACCGACAATTAATTGAACTCAGGTATTTCGAAGAATTATCGTACGAAGAAATTGCAGAGAAGCTTGAAATGCCAATCGGGACTGTTAAGGCCCAATTATTTAGAGCCAGAGAGTTCCTTCAAGAAATTATGAAAAATTCTAAGTATAAAATATAATTTTGTGTTAGACGCCAAAGCTTTAATAACATACAATTTCCCCTCTATAGACTCAGCTAAGCTAGAACAGCTTGCTCAATTAGAACAATTATATACCTTCTGGAATTCGCAAATAAATATTGTATCTAGAAAAGATATAGAAGAGCTAATGTTAAGGCATGTACTTCATTCTTTAGCCATAACCAAATATATTGCATTTAACCCTAGTGCTCAAATAATGGACTTGGGTTGTGGTGGCGGTTTTCCTGGAATACCATTAGCAATAATGTTTCCCGAAACCGAATTTTTACTTGTTGATTCTATTGGTAAAAAAATAAAAGTGGTAACAGAAATAGCGAAAGCTCTTGATTTGAAAAATGTTACTGCATGGCATGGCAGAGCAGAAGATGTTAAGCAGCAATTCGATTTTGTGGTAAGCAGAGCAGTTGCACCATTAGAAAAACTTCTTTATTGGACATACAGAAAGTATAAGAAAACCAGTAGTCACTCTTCTCGAAACGGACTAATTTGCCTTAAAGGTGGCGATTTGCATCAAGAAATATCTGATGCGCACAATTATTTGAAAGCAAGTAAAATAAATCCTAAAATTAAGTTAATCGAAATTTCAGAATGGTATAAAAATGATTTTTTTGAAACCAAAAAACTTATTTATTGCGAAATGTAAGTTTGCTCTAACAAGAAATTATAGCCTAAACTTTATCTTATTTCTAACCTAAATTTTAATACTTTCGCGTCAAAATTATAATTACCATACAAACAATAGTAAAATTATAGAGAACAAAGTAATGCTTAAAATAAAAAACTTAACCGCAGGAATTGAAGGGAAACAAATATTAAATGGTATAAATCTGCATGTAAAAGCAGGAGAGGTTCACGCAATAATGGGTCCAAATGGCTCTGGAAAAAGCACATTGTCATCAGTTTTAGCCGGCAGAAGTGAATACGAAATTACAGATGGTGAAGTGATTTTTAATGGTCAAAATTTATTGGATTTAGAGCCAGAAATTCGTGCACGTGAAGGATTGTTTCTTGCATTTCAATACCCTGTCGAAATTCCTGGCGTAAGCAATATCAATTTCCTTAAAACGGCCTTAAATGAAGTTCGTGTACATAAGGGGTTACCTGAGATAGATTCAAGAGAATTTTTAGCTTTAATAAAAGAAAAACAAAAACTTGTAGAACTTGACAATAAACTAGCCGGACGTAGCGTTAACGAAGGATTTAGCGGAGGAGAGAAAAAACGAAATGAAATATTTCAAATGGCAGTTCTTGAACCAAAACTGGCAATACTTGATGAGACTGATAGTGGCTTAGATATTGATGCCCTCCGAATTGTTGCTAATGGGGTTAATATGCTCAGAAGTAAAAACAATTCATTCATTGTTATTACCCACTACCAAAGACTTTTAGACTATATAGTTCCGGATGTGGTTCATGTTTTATACAAAGGAAGAATTGTAAAAACGGGTACAAAAGAGTTAGCCTTAGAACTTGAAGAAAAAGGATATGATTGGATAAAAGCAGAAATAGATGGAGTTGACGCTTAATAAAACTTTTATTAGTATTTACTATTAGAACAATCCTTATTGGATTAAAACATGACAGCATTAGAACAAATAAATAACTCAATTACAAGGCAACTAAAATACCCTTCTAAGAAAAATGAAGAGTATAAGTATTGCGATATAGATAAACTTTACACACCTGATTATGGCTCAGATTCTGGGTTAGAACAAATAAACGATAAAGTAAAGAAGCTGGTTAGTGAAGTTAAATCAAGTGTTGATGAAAAATCTAACATATTAATTTATTTAAACGGAAAGTTACAAAGAGAGTTATCTACAATTGTAATGACTAACGGTTTAAGTATCCATAATTTAAATAAAGACTCCGATAATATATTGTTTCAGAATTATTTTGATAAATGTGTTGACCAAAATGAAATTTTGGTGAGCAATAATGCCAAGCTAATTGAAGAGGTGTTGTTTATTAATATTGCTAAACAAACAGAAATTGAAACACCAGTTATTATTGTCTATATAAACTCAGGATTAAACAAAACAATATATCATACTAGAACACTAATTGTAGCCGAGAGACATTCAAAATTTAATTTTGTTGAGCTTTTTATTGGAGACAATGAAACCTCAAAATTTCAAAACAACGTCACAGAAATTGCGATTGAAGACAATGCGAAAGTAAATCATGTGAAAGTTCAAAATGCAAGTGACAGTGATATTTTGCTTAATACAACGCAAGCATTGCAGCGCAAGTGCAGTAAATACAAAAGTTTTGTGATTAGTTTACAAGGTCAGCTCATCAGAAATAATACTTCGGCAATACTTGATGCAGAGTTAATTGAAACCTTTATGTATGGTCTTTATATTGTTAATAAAAAACAAATAATAGATAACCATACACTTGTTGACCATAGAAAACCAAATTGTTACAGTAACGAACTATATAAAGGAGTTATTGATGAAAAGGGTACAGCTATATTTAATGGTAAAGTATTCGTTAGGCAAGATGCTCAAAAAACCAATGCTTACCAGAGTAATAGAAACATTTTGCTAAGTGACAACGCAACCATCAATACCAAACCACAGCTAGAGATTTTTGCTGACGATGTAAAGTGCAGTCATGGCGCTTCAACCGGTAAAATAGACGAAGAAGCCATTTTTTATTTAAGAAGTAGAGGAATCAGTGCAAACACAGCCAAAAGAATGATGCTAGAAGCTTTTGTTGCCGAAGTTAGTGAAGTGCTGCCAACGTGGGCATTAAAAGATTTTACAGTTAAATTAATCAACAATAAATTAAATTAACTAACGTGGTTTGTTTTTATTCTGAAACAATTAAAAATTGCGTCCTCAATAATAAATAAACGTTGATAAAAATTTAAATCAATGAATAAGCCCATTTTAAGAAAGTTTAGAATCACTTACTTAACAACAATAATTAGCCTCACCTTATTGCTTTTTATTTTAGGCATTCAAATTTATTTATGGCTAGCTGCAAAAAAATTTAGCAATAATATTAGTAATAATATTTCCATCGAATTGGTTTTAAAGAATGAAGTTTCAGATATAGAAATTGCAAATTTTAAGTCGATGTTAGATGTGTCAAAAATGGTTGAAAGCACCCAATACATTAGTAAAGAAGAGGCGGCAAGTAGGTTTGAGAAAGAACTTGGAGAAAATTTCTTGGAACTTACCGGTTATAACCCCCTCTTCTCAAGTATTGAGGTACATTTAAAACCAGAATTTAATACTGATACAAGCATTAATAGCTGGATAGAAAGTAATAAAAAATTTCCATTTGTTGAAGACGTAATTTATAATGGAGATGTAGCAGGTTCTGTTAGTAAATCTATTATTAAAATCAACTTGATAATTTCTGCCTTCACAGTAATGCTATTAATTTCAGCTCTATTAATGATTTATAATAATAATAGAATTTCTGTTTTTAACGAAAGGTTTGCAATTAAAACAATGTATCTTGTGGGAGCATCACATTCGTATATACTAAAACCATTTTTATTTAGGGCATTAAGACATAGCCTATATTCAATTCTACTTTCGAGCTTATTCTTATATATACTTTTTAAATATGTAGGTAATATTATCCCTGAGTTAAACGCCTTTGCTGATATTTTATTCTACCTCAAATTATTCGGAATACTATCAATTACTGGAGTTATATTCACACTTTTATCAACCGCCTTTGCAATAAATACAGTACTTAAAGGTAATCCAGACAAAATATATTGATAAAATATTGTTTATTGTCATAGTCAAAAAAAAGTAGTTATTTTCTCAACTAAAATCTTAACTTGTTATTTCTAAATATATTTATACATTTGCAGCCAGATTGAAAATGAGTGAGGGGGACAGTGTCCCCCTTTTTATTGCCAATGATAAACGAAAAGCAAATATCAGATATTGTAAATCAATACCTTAGCGATTATCCCCAACTATTTTTGGTGGGTGTAAAAGTGAATATTGGAAACAGAATATCTGTTAGAATTGATAGTGATGAATCAGTATTGGTGCAAGATTGTAGGGCATTAAGTAAGCACATTGAAAGTTGTTTCGACCGTGAAAAAGAAGACTTTGAGTTAGAGGTGTCTTCGGCAGGAATAGATTTTCCACTCGCTAATTTAAGGCAATATATAAAGAATATCAATAGAAATGTTGAAGTCGTTACCATTGAAGGCACTGTTTACAAAGGAAAACTTTTAACTGCATCTGAAACTCAAATTGAGGTGGCTGCCGAAATAAAACAAAAAGGAAAAAAAGCAATTATTGTTAATACTATAGTTGACTTTAATAAAATAAAAGAAACAAAAATTATAATATCATTTATGTAATGCGTAATGGAAAAGATTAACTTAATTGATTCGTTTTCTGAATTTAAAGAATTCAAAAACATTGACCGTCCAACAATGATGAGCATCTTAAAAGATGTTTTTAAATCGATGTTGATTAAAAAATATGGCACTGATGACAATTTCGATATCATCATCAATATTGACAAAGGAGATTTGGAAATTTACCACAATAGAGAAATTGTTGATGATGAATTTGCAGAAGATAGTTTTGATTATGATGAATCTAAACATATTTCATTAACAGAAGCACGTAAAATTGAGCCAGATTTTGAGATTGGTGAAGAAATAACAACACCAGTAAACCTATTGAGTTTCGGACGTAGAATCGTTCTTTCAATACGTCAAAATTTGCAAAGCCGAATATCTGATTTAGAAAAAGAAGGGATATTTAATAAATACAAAGAACGAATTAACGAAATTGTAACCGCTGAGGTTTATCAAATTTGGAAAAAGGAAATTTTGTTGCGTGATGATGAAGGAAATGACTTGACGCTTCCTAAAACGGAACAAATACCTTCTGATTTCTTTAAAAAAGGAGATACAGTAAAAGCTGTTATACACAAAGTAGAGATGCGCAATGGCTCGCCAGTTATAACCCTTTCAAGAACTGCTCCTGCATTTTTAGAACGCTTATTTGAAGCGGAAGTGCCTGAAGTATTCGACGGATTAATTACCATTAAGAAAATTGTGCGTGAACCAGGTGAACGCTCAAAAGTAGCAGTTGAGTCATACGATGATAGAATAGACCCTGTTGGTGCTTGCGTAGGAATGAAAGGTTCACGTATACATGGCATTGTTCGCGAGTTACGAAACGAAAACATTGATGTAATTAATTATACATCTAATATGCAGTTGCTAATAACTAGAGCATTAAGTCCTGCCAAAGTTACCTCTGTTACCCTTGATGAAAATACAAAAAGAGCTGAAGTATATTTAAAGCCTGACCAAGTATCATTAGCAATTGGAAAGAGCGGTCACAACATAAAACTAGCCAGTAAACTAGCGGGTTATGAAATCGATGTATATCGTGATAATGATGTTGATAATGAGGATGTAGATTTAGAAGAATTTAGTGATGAAATAGAAAGTTGGATGATTGATGAATTAAAACGTATTGGCTGCGATACAGCTAAGAGTGTATTAGAAATTCCGAACGAAGAATTATTGAATAGAACAGAGTTAGAAGAAGAGCAAATAGTAGAAATAAAACAAGTGTTACAAACTGAATTTGAATAATCTTAATATTAAAACAGTAAAAACAATTAAATATCTTTGCAAGGTATAATTGAAATTTTTACTAGTTTAAATTTTATAAATTTAATAGGATGAAGAAGATGTAAAACTCAGAATAATAAAAAATAAATTTGAATGTCAGACAGCGAACAAGTAAGAGTATCTAAAGTACTTAAAGAATTAAACATTGGACTTGATAATGCCCTTGATTTTTTATCAGCAAAGGGGGTTGTAGTAGACCGTAATCCGAATACCAAAATTTCGGATAGTGCCTATAAGATGTTACTAGGACAGTTTTCTACAGACAAAAAAGCCAAAGAGGAGTCCGATACCATCTTAGCCGCAAAAATTAAAAAAGAAGCACCTCTCACCCCAGTTGTTGATTTTGTTGAACCCAAAATTGAAGTTCAAAAATCAGAACCTAAAGTTGAAATAACTCCAGAGCCAATAGCTGAGAAAAAACCAGAAAAAGTTTTTATTAAAGCAACTAAAAAAGTTTTAACTAAAGAAGAGTTAGCTGATGATGTTATTCGCGCCAATGTTGACAATGATAATTCCGTTACTGTTGTTGGCAAAATAGACCTAGATGCTTTAAACTCAAAAACTAAACCAGATAAGAAAACTAAGGCTGTTAAGGAAAAAGAAAAGAAGGAGAAAGAAAAAATAATCGCTAAGGAAAAAACTGCTGCTAAGGAAAAAACAAAATCAAATACTAAAACATCAAAAAAGAAAACCGATGTTTTAGAAGAAGCTAATGAAACACCAGAAACAAGAGAAATAGCTCCAAGTGAGAAAGAAATTGTTTCTGAACCAGAAACTAACCAGAGAATAATTACTGCCGACAATACACAATCTGTATTAGAAGAAAACATACATGTAACTTCTTATACAAAAATAGAAGGCCCAAAAGTAATGGGAAGCATTGAGTTGCCTAAACCACCTGAAAAGAAAAAGGTTGGTTCTAGCCAAGGTGCAACAATGAATCCGAATGACCCGCGTCAGAAACGTAAACGTATAAAGAAAAACGTTAACATTAATGACCCTAGTAATTTCAGACAGAATAACCCTAGCGCAGGAACTGCAGGTACACCGCAAACAAGTGGTTATCAAGGCAACAATCCAAGGCCAGCAGGATCTGGATATCAAGGTAATAATCCGAGGCCTGGTGGCGGTTATCAAGGTAATAATCCAAGACCAGCAGGTTCTGGATACCAAGGTAATAACAATCGTAATCAACCGCCTCGTCCTGTTAAAGCCGAATTAACACCCGAAGAAATTCAGGCTCAGATTAAAGAAACACTTGCACGTTTAAGTGGTAGCGGAAAATCAAAAGCTTCCAAACATCGTCGTTCAAAACGTGAAACTTTTAATCAACAACAAATTGATAGAAAAGAACAACATGAATTAGATAAGAGCACTATTAAAGTAACAGAATTTGTTAGTGCCAGTGAGTTAGCAAAAATGATGGACGTGCAGGTAAATGAAGTAATTAGTACTTGCATGAGCCTAGGTATGTTCGTAAGTATAAACCAACGTTTAAATGCTGAAACAATTAGTATTGTAGCTGAAGAATTTGGCTTTACTGTTGAATTTGTTAGTGCAGAAACTACTGTTGATGTTGAGCAAGACGTTGATAATCCTGAAGACTTAATTGCGCGTTCACCTATTGTTACTGTTATGGGCCATGTTGACCATGGTAAAACCTCATTGTTAGATTATATACGCAAAGCAAATGTTATTGCTGGCGAAGCAGGAGGTATTACTCAGCATATTGGTGCCTACAATGTAAAATTAGAAAGCGGTAAAAGTATTACTTTCCTAGACACTCCTGGTCACGAGGCGTTTACTGCCATGCGTGCGCGTGGTGCTCAAGTAACTGATATTGTTATAGTAGTTGTTGCTGCAGATGATAACGTGATGCCTCAAACAAAGGAAGCAATAAATCATGCTCAAGCAGCTGGTGTTCCTATTGTATTTGCAATAAATAAAATGGATAAACCAGGCGCAAATGCTGATAAGATTAGAGAGGAACTTTCCGCAAATAACATATTAGTCGAAGAGTGGGGCGGTAAATACCAGTGCCAAGAAATCTCTGCAAAAAAGGGAACCAATATTGATATTTTACTAGAAAAAGTGCTATTAGAAGCCGACTTATTAGACTTAAAAGCAAATCCAAATAAGAAAGCAATTGGTACTGTAATAGAATCATCTCTTGATAAGGGTAGAGGATATATTAGCACAATATTAGTACAATCAGGAACAATGAAGGTAGGAGATGTAGTATTGGCAGGTAGTTTCAGTGGGCGTGTTAAAGCGCTTACAAATGAGAGAAATGTACCCATTAATGGTGCCGGTCCTTCAATACCAGCATTGTTGCTAGGTTTAAGTGGTGCACCACAAGCTGGTGATACTTTTAAAGTAATGGACGATGAGCGTGATGCTCGTGAAATAGCAACACGACGTTTACAATTAATGCGCGAGCAAGGAATTAGAACACAAAAACATATTACACTCGATGAAATTGGAAGGCGTTTAGCAATTGGTGATTTCCAAGAATTAAATATAATAGTAAAAGGCGATGTAGATGGTTCTATTGAAGCATTGACGGATTCATTATTGAAATTATCAACTGACAAAGTACAGGTAAATGTTATACATAAATCAGTTGGGCAGGTTACAGAAAGTGATGTATTATTGGCATCGGCTTCAAATGCAATCATTGTTGGTTTCCAAGTGCGTCCATCTGCTAATGCACGTAAATTAGCAGAACAAGAACAAATTGATATTCGTATGTATTCAATTATCTATGATGCCATCAATGAAATAAAAGCTGCTATGGAAGGTATGCTTGCACCAGAGTTTGAAGAGAAGGTTGTTTGTAATGTTCAGATACGTCAGGTATTTAAGATAAGTAAAGTTGGTACCATTGCAGGTTGTATGGTTACTGATGGCAAAATAACAAGAAATACAAAAGTACGTGTAATACGCGATGGTATTGTAATTCATACAGGCTCATTAGGTTCATTAAAACGTTTTAAAGATGATGTAAAAGAAGTTGCAACTGGATACGAATGTGGATTAGACATTGCAGGCTTTAACGACATACAAGAAGGCGACTTAATTGAAGGTTACGAAATGGTAGAGATTAAAAAGAAATTGTAACGTTTGGTAGCGTTTATTTGTGGATGCTCGTTTAATTCCTAAAATCGCATTCCACAACGAACGAAGAACTTGCTTTGCTGGATTATAGAACAATAGTAAATTCTTTAGATATACCTTTGGATTTTCTAATGCCTAATCTGGGTTTAATTTTCATTTTGCCTCCACCCTATTTGAAAATCAATCATCGCAATGATATAGAATATGTGTTTTTTGTTTTGGCTTCTCAGTATTTTCTCCACCTTTTTTTGCAGCAATCATTTTTCTAATAATTCGTTCACGCTCTTGTGCTATATACTTACTATTCTGCTCATCACGTTCTACATCATAGTAAATTATTCCGTCAACAAAGGTTTTTTCTACTTTAGCATAAATGCTTAAAGGATTGTTATTCCACAATACAACATCAGCATCTTTACCTACTTTAATACTTCCCATTTTTTTGTCGAGGTGTAATAGTATTGCTGGGTTTAAAGTGCAAAGTTTTAGAGCTTCTTCTTCGGTTAGGCCACCATATTTTATTGATTTTGCAGCTTCTTGGTTTAATCGTCGTCCCATTTCTGCATCATCAGAATTGATAGCAACAGTTATTCCCATTTTATTCATAATAGCAGCGTTATAAGGAACAGCTTCCATTACTTCAAATTTATAAGCCCACCAATCGGCAAATGTAGACGCGCCCACTCCATGCATTTTCATTTTATCAGCAACCTTATATCCTTCTAGAATATGCGTGAATGTGTTTACTCTAAAATGAAAGCTATCTGCCACGTGCATGAGCATATTTATTTCACCTTGCTGATAGCTATGACAAGTAATAAATCTTTTCTTGTTTAAAATTTCTGCCAATGCCTCTAAATCTAAATCGCGACGTACTGTTTTTAAACCAGATTTTATTTTTAAATCATATTCTTTAGCACGAGTAAATGCATCATAATACACTTGTTCTACGCCCATGCGAGTTTGTGGATAACGCGTTGTATTTCTTTCTCCCCAATTGCTTTGTTTTACATTTTCGCCTAATGCAAATTTTATGAAGCCGTCTGCGCCTTCAATCTTCATTTTTTCTGGTGCGGCACCCCAGCGTAATTTAATTAATGCACTCTGACCGCCAATTGCATTAGCGCTTCCGTGCAATAATTGTGCTGCTACAACGCCGCCGCTTAGTTGTCTGTAAATATTTATATCATCCGAGTTTATAACATCTCCTATTCTTACTTCGGCCGTAGACGTTTGTGTCCCTTCATTTACTCCATTGCTTATTGCTATATGAGAATGCTCATCTATTATGCCAGCTGTTAAGTGTTTCCCTTTGCCGTCCAACACTATAGCATTAGTTGCCACTATATTTTTTCCAATGTCAATAATTTTTCCTTTTTCAATTAGAATATCTGTTTCTTTAAGAATTCCATCATTTTCATTAGTCCATATAGTTGTATTTTTTATTAAATACTTTTCTTGTTTCGGAATTTCTTTAAAGCCATATGCCATTAATGGAAAATTTATTATTGGCATAATTGGGTGGCTTATAGCACTATCTTTTTTATTTTCTTTAACAATAGCAGTGTCTTTATAATTGATTGCGTCAAATGCTTTTCTTATACCTAAAGTATCTGTCCAATAACCTAAAATGGATGAAATATTTTGATTTGTGTCTAATTGCAAAGTACCATTTAGTGTGTACAAAACATTTTTATATATAAAACTTAAACTAAGATTATTTCTAACAGCGCTTAAATTGCCGTAAGTTTTTGAAGTGTCAATTTTAACTTCAACTTTTTGCTTAAATTCTGAATTTGAAACTTTAATTTTTATTGGGGCAGTAAAAATTCCATTAACCGAATAAATTCCATTTAGGTCAACCATATTCAAATCTTTAAAAACAAATTTTTTGCCTTGAATGTAGTTTTCGTAAATGATGTTTTTATCGTTAAAAATATTAGTAGAGCAAATAATAAAATTTGCCATTTTTCCTTTTTCTAAGCTACCTATTTTATCAAATACATTCAATAATTTAGCCGGATTTTGGGTAAGTGCTTTTAATGCAGAAGTGTCAGAAAGGCCCATTTTAATTGCCTTTTTAAGATTCATTAAGAAATCTGCTTTAGTTTTTAAGTCACTACTAGAAATTGAAAATGGTATTTTGTTTTTTTCAAGAATACTTAAATTGTAAGGAGCCAATTCCCAATGTTTCAAGTCATCTAACTCAACCAAGTCTGCGTTATAAGAATCTTCTACATCTGGTGTGGCTGGAAAATTAATGGGAACAATTAATGAAGCCATGGTTTGTTTTATTTCATTAATTCTTTGGTATTCGTCTCCAGTGGTTTTAATAACATATTGTATGCTAAATTCGTCTCCTAACTTGTCTGCTCTTAACACATTTAATTTACCATTGGTTTCGAAAAACTGGGGTAAGTTTTGAATACTATTCCACGATTCTAAACTTATATTTTTTTGCTCTTTGTAGCCAATATTTTTATACCATGCAGCATCTAAGTATGTTTGTCGTAATAATGCAATACTGCCCATCAATGAACTAGGATAATCTTGTGTTGAAGAGCCTTTATCGAAACTGTAATTAGCACTGACATTTGATTTAATGATTAATAAGTTCTCCACTTCATCTGATAAAGATACAACAAGCCCCTCGCCTCTTACAATACCATCTTTAGCAAAGGTGTGTACGGCACCAAAACCCAATTTTCGCAGTTCTTCAGCTTGAGAGCTATTATAGGTAAATAATTTAGCGGCGTCTATTTCTGGCTTTAATGCTTGATTCCATGAATAAGCACCTTTAGTAGTCGATTCGGTAGCTGTAAAATTTACTTTTTCTTTTTTCAATTCTGCAATTCCATAATTTGTAAATGCATCAATAAAAGAGGGATAAATAAACTTTCCTTTAAGATTTATTACAATAGCGTCTTTAGGGATATTGATTTTAGTGCCTACATCAATTATTAAATCATTTTTAATTATTAAAGTGGCATTTTCTATTTTGGTTTTATAATCGATAAAAATAGTTGCATTTGTAAATGCATATTTAGTATGAACCTTATTAAACGGGCCATTTACAGGGAATGTTTCTTGCGCAAATATGCTTTTAGAAAATATAATTAGTGCAAATATCATCGCCAAGAAAGCTCTGATTTTAAATAAATTTTGTACCATTCTTTTTTGAATATGAATGCAAAATATAAAATATTATTAATGTCGGCACTTTAGTTTTAGAAATAAAAAAGGCCGATTTCGAATTTAGAAATCAGCCTTTTTTACTTTGTAATTATTGACTAATTATTTACGTATAACGATTGTTTTATTGCTTTAATAATTCTTGTAGGGTTTGGTAATGAGGCATCAATTAAGGTTGGGGCATAAGGTAGTGGAACATCTGCCGAGGTAACCCTAAGTATAGGAGCATCCAAATAATCGAAAGCTTCTTTTTGTACCTTAAAAGTTATTTCGGATGAGATAGATGCCAAAGGCCATGCCTCTTCAACAATTACCAATCTATTGGTTTTTTTAACTGACTCAATTATCATATTATAATCAATAGGACGCACTGTTCTTAGGTCAATAATTTCACACTCGATACCTTCTTTGGCTAACTCATCAGCTGCAGCATAAGCTTGCTTTATAATTTTACCAAAAGAAACAATGGTTACATCTTTCCCTGGTCTTTTAATATCAGCGACTCCAATAGGCAAATAATATGTTTCTTCAGGCACATCTCCTTTATCGCCATACATTTGTTCGCTTTCCATAAAAATCACAGGGTCATTATCGCGAATAGCCGATTTTAGTAACCCTTTTGCATCGTATGGGTTTGAAGGAACAATTACTTTAAGACCCGGACAGTTTGCAAACCAATTTTCGAATGCTTGGCTGTGTTGTGAGCTAAGCATTCCGGCAGAAGCCGTTGGCCCCCTAAAAACTATTGGGCAAGAGTACTGCCCGCCACTCATGCTCATTACCTTTGCAGCTGAATTAATTATTTGGTCAATTGCTACTAACGAAAAGTTAAAAGTCATAAACTCTACGATGGGTCTTAATCCATTCATAGCAGCACCAACGGCAATGCCAGCAAAACCTAGCTCGGCAATTGGAGTATCAATAACTCTTTTTGCACCAAACTCATCGAGCATGCCTTGGCTTACCTTATATGCACCGTTATATTCGGCAACTTCTTCTCCTAATAGAAAAACTTTTTCATCTAATCTAAACTCTTCGTTCATGGCTTCACGTAGAGCCTCTCTAAATTGTATTTGACGCATTTTTTTTAAATTTGTGTTTGCAAAAATAAGGTAAATGCTTGTAACAAAAAACTATTGTTTAATTACCAGCGTTCCAACCATTTTATCATGTAAGGTTCTTTTTTTATCATCAAAGAACGCCATAAAATAGCCTATGCCTAAAATAATTGCAGAAACAATTTTAGAGAAATATCTTCCAATGGCTTTACCAAAGCTTATTTTATTGCCATTTAAATCAACCACAACAATACCCATAGCCATTTTACCAACCGTTGCTTTTTTATTACTACTAATCATAATTGACTCATACAAGATTGCTATTGTATAATTGATTAAGGTTATTGGCAATACCAAAAGTGGGCTGGGCGGATTTAATGGATCCGGCATCCAAAAATATCCTAAAAAGGAAACATTAATAAAAGCCTGAATAGAACCAAGTAAAAGGCCATCAATTAAAATGGCTACAAATCGTCGTCCAACGCTTGCATATATAAAACTTGATTCTTGAATTTGATTTTCATCTAAAATTTGTTCCATAATTTAAATTTTAATTTGTTAAAACAATAATATGCTTAAAAAGTATTATTCCAAAAAAAATTAAAATTTAATTGGTTTGTTATTCAATTAAGAATATTAAATCTGAAGTCGATAACTTCTATTAAAAGTACGTTCTAAGAAAGATAATTCTCACAAGCGTTTATAAATGTTACTATAAAAACCACAACAAGTTTAAATTCCTAGCTTAATATTTTTTTTCTTAACCATCTATGTCAAGTACTTTATTTTATTAGGCATGGCTTCAATTCATCAACCACCAAAAAACGAAACTATATCCTAATCCAGAAATCATAATAATTTTTGTGAACATTGATGCGTTAGAAAATTGCTTTTTTAATTGTGCCCTTGAAATTAAAATTGTTAGAATAATCAATGGTATTTGAACAAATAAAACCATATAGCCTGCTGAAAAATAATCTGATACTACATATTGCTTATAATTTAAATACCCTAGAACTGTAATTGTTATAATTATTAATGCAACCACTATTTTTTTTGTTGTGTTTATTCCTAGCTTCACTG
Organism: Flavobacteriales bacterium; assembly: GCA_040383485.1. Classification (GTDB taxonomy): domain Bacteria; phylum Bacteroidota; class Bacteroidia; order UBA4408; family UBA4408; genus JBEIDK01. The sequence goes on along the minus strand of JBEIDK010000011.1, from coordinate 15,237 downwards.
GTATTGTTTTGCACCCAAAAGCTTCATCACCAATATAATCTTCAGCATCTTTTATAATTTCACGTATTAGAGTAAGCAAAAAAGCAAATGCCGAAAAACCTCCTACAAAATACCAAATGTTCGAAATGTTACTCATCATTGCTAGCGGTATATTTTTGTATAATAAAAAGACTTCTTGGTTTTCAATAACAGTAGATTTAAAGTGTGCTACAAACAAAGGCATTTCATAAAATACCAGTAATAGCGGAACTAAAGACATTATGAAGGCAACAACTAAGTTGCCAATTAAAAATTGTTTTTTAAACTCAGAAGAATAAAACCAGAGTAAACCAACAGTAATTACTTGAATTAATGCAAGTTTATATACACCAACTTTAATGCCTAAATACAAGCCCATTAAAATTCCGGATAGGCTTAACAAGGTATGAAGCATCAACGCTTGATTAGGAGTAATTATTTTACCAACATATAGTTTTCCGGGCTTATTAATCGCATCAATTCCCGAATCGAAATAATCATTTATGATATAGCCACCAGCAGCAATAAATATTGTTGACAAAACAAGAATAAAAAATTGCTTGTCTGTAAATAACAATTCCATAGAACCATTTTTAAGTATTACGGCAATAATAAAGTGTCGTATAATATATTGTGTAAATGCAATTATTAAAAGATTTTGCCAGCGTATTAATTTTAAAAAATTCATAATCTAATGATATTATTTTTTCTGATGTTTTATATAAAATTCACATGCGTTTTTAATAGTTTCATCAATTGAATTAAACTTATAGCTGAGCAGATTAATAACCTTTGAAGAATCATAATATTTTTTATTCATTGCAGCATTTGCAGTTTCCTTGGTTATAAAGGGTTTACGATTGGTTAGTATTGATTGTAGCTTTGCTATACGCCATGCAATGCCCGATAACCATGGCTTTACTTTTATTGTAGGCGCTTTTTTATTTAAATAACTTGACGCTATGTTGAAAAATGATTGATAGGATAAATTTTCAGAGTTAAGTAAAAACCTTTCCGATGAAATGTTTTCATTCATCAGTAATATCATAACTTTAACAACATCATTTACATCAACAAAACCAGTAACGCCCGATGTGTAAAACGTCAAACCATTGGCAGCTGTTTCAATCATTTTAGCACTTCCTTTACTAAAATCATGAGGGCCAATAATAACTGATGGATTAACAATTACAGCATTAAGTCCCTCCTCAATGCCTCGCCAAACCTCCATTTCTGCAAGATACTTACTTTGTGCATAAACAGTTTCTTTTCCTGTATTTTTCCAAAAGGAGTTTTCGTGAATTGTTGTTTCGCCTTTGTTAACAGATAATGTTGAAACTGAACTAACATAACAAAGCTTTATTGCATTATTCTTTAAACAAGCATTTACTACATTTGAGGTGCCCTGAGCATTTGTAATCATTAAACAGTCCCTGTCTTTATACTCAAATGAAACTTGTGCAGCGCAATGATATACTATTGACTGGTCAGTTATTAGTTCATCTAAAGATTCAATATCTATTAAATCAACATCTTTCCATTCAATAAAATTATCAATATCAACATCCGAAATACCATACCACAACAGTATGTTTTTTACTAATTTAATATTGCTGTTTTCTCGTTTGAGAGCAATTACATTTTGTTTATTTTTGATTAAATGCATTAATAAGTGCGAGCCTAGCATTCCGCTTGCACCAGTGACTATTATTCTACTATTTAATTTAATAGGTTGTAAAGTATTCATGTTAAACCGATAACTGAAGTTGTTGTAAATACTCTTTCAGCTCTATAGTTGCTTGATTGGTTATAGATTCTAAATGTTCAATTATCCATAAATAGCTTTGTAAATTAGGTGGTTCATTTTTTGTTTCGTCGATTTGTTTAAGCTCTGCGCTTAGCGCGGTGATTCCCATAAACGAAATACTTGGCATTAATTTGTGAATTTTAGAACGGAAACCAGACCAGTTATTATTGTTTAAGTCCTCTTTAATGCTTACAATAATTTCAGGATATTGATTAATAAAAATGTTTATCATTTTTACAATAAACTTATCATCTCCAGCGGCAACTCTTTGTAAATAGCTTAAATTAATTAGTTTATTATTTTTATTAATTATACCTGTAACTTCGTTAGAATGGTGCTTATAAATATATTTTAATATTTTTTGAAGCAATACCTGGTGCGGAAATGGCTTTGTAACACAATCATTCATACCAACACTTAAAGCTCTTTCTATTTCATCTTTAGCGGCGTGTGCCGTGATAGCAATTATTGGAATGTTTTTATGCCTTCTGTTCGAGTTGCGAATGATTTGTGTTGCTTCATAACCATCCATTTCCGGCATTTGAATATCCATTAGAATTAAATCAAAATTATCATGGTCTAAAATAGAAATTGCTTTTTTACCACTGTTAGCAACAGAGAATTTAAAACCCCAATCTTCAAGAATTTTGGAAGTGAGAAGAGTGTTTATCTCATTGTCTTCAACTACTAAAATTTTGTATTGGCTTAAATTTTCATTCTTTACATAATACTTTTCTATTGTTTCTTTGTCCTTATTTACATCTGATGTAAATGTTTTAAAAGGCACTTCAAATGTAAAATTAGCACCTTTTCCAAATTCACTATGCACGTAAATTTTACCTCCCTGCAATTCAACCAATTGCTTACAAATGGTTAGACCTAAACCTGTACCGCCATATTTTCGTGTTGTAGCATTGCTAGCTTGAGTAAAGCTTTCAAACACTTTTTCAAGGTTTTTTTCTTCAATTCCAATTCCAGAATCAATAACAGAAAACCTTAGGTGAACCAATTCGTTTATTTTATTTATTTCTTCAATATCAATTGTTACAAAACCTTTTTCGGTAAACTTAATTGAGTTACCTACCAAGTTTACAAGAATTTGATGTAGTCTTCCCGCGTCTCCAATTAAATTAGCAGTAACCTTATTTTTAAAATTAATGTTAAAATTTAATTCTTTATCTTGAACTACTAACTCAAACAACATTTTAACCGAATCAATTAATTCATATAAGTTAAACTTTGATTCATCAAAACTGAAATTGCCTGATTCTAATTTTGAAAGGTCTAGAATTTCGTTTATGATATTCATTAAATTATCGCCCGATTTTTTAATGGCGTTAACATATTGAAGCTCTTGCTTGTTTAATTTTGATTTTAACAATACGTTACTGAATCCAATAATTGCATTCATTGGTGTTCTTATTTCATGACTTACATTGGCTAAAAATTGTTGTTTTGCTTTAACAGTTTCCTCCGAAAGAGATTTTGCTTTTTGTAAATCAAGTAATGTCTTATGAAGTCTATTAAGGTTTAAATCATAAAGTTTGTCAGCTATTTCAGAATCCTTCTCTGATTCTATTTGTTGAGTAATGTTTTTGCCAATTGCATAAAAACACTTTTTGTTTTGATACGAAATTTTTTGAAAAGAAAATTTCCAGTTGCTTTTCTGTCCATTTTTTGCGACTAAATTAACGGTGCTATCCTTATCTATTAATTTTGAGTTACTTTTTTTATTCAGTAATAACTTAGAAACTTCAATTAAAAAATCTGTACCTATAATTTCTAATGGTTCGTAACCAATTAAATTACAAGCTGTTTTGTTTACCAATAATAACTTGCCTTGTAAATCAAATACACAATTTAATTCAGATGAAGCATCAAAGATTATTTGAAATATATCATTGTCTTTGTTCATTAAATCTCTTTTAGAATTGTTCTAAACGCTACAAATTTATCTTTGTATCTTTCAGTATGTTTTTTTTGTAACTCACCTGCATATTTATCGCGATAAACAACAATATCTTCTTCATGATTATACATGTATTGAATGCTAAATGTTGATCCTGTATCAATTTCAGTAATTACTTTTAATATTTTATTTTCAACAAAGCAGCCAGTTGCAAGCACTTCAGGAATATGAATTTCCTTCATCCATGAAAGCCAGTCTTCTTCTACTTCTTTATCAATACTTACCGTTACATTATATATATACATTAAAATATAGTTTAATTTCGACTACCATAATTAGAATAAAAGATTTCCGAAAATACAAAATCATACGTTTCGTTATTATTCTTGCCACAAAAGTAAATAATAGTTCAATTGAATAAATAAACTTTTTTATGCTTGAGTTTTAAATGTATATTACTTTATTAAACAAAGAATTTGATACGGTTTAAGATAGGTATTTGTAAATTTCTGCTATTAATTATTATTGGAGTATAAGTATTGTTATAAATACTATTTGGGTTCTTAATGAAATGAGATTGATTTTAAAATCAGCTATTCACTTTTTACATCCTAAAATAAAACTCTAATTAAACCCAGATTAAGCGTTAGGGGTTCGTAGTGAAGCGCCAAAGCCGAATAAAATATGAACTTTTACGAATAAATCATATTTAATATATGATGCATGAGGAAAAGTTGTTTACTTCATATTTTGAAGGGGTTTTGCGTTGTAATAGAATTTCTAATGCGTAATCTGGGTTGATTTAAGAAATATAGCGATAAGCCTTTTTCTAAAAGAGTTAATGGATCCAACTGTGCTTTGGTGTTTTAATGTTCATAAACGGAATGCGCTTTATAATGATGGGGGCTTAGATAGTTTACTAAAGAACAACAAAAAAGGTTTTAAGCCATTTAAATTTACATCAGAGAAGTATAAAAAGCGTGAGGCAAAGCTCAATGAACTTGAGAACGGGATACGTGGTTATAAAGAACTACAATAATGAGTTTTAAAAGAATTTAAAAATAAAATTGCCCATTTTTGAAAAAAGCGAAGCAAAATTAATTGCTTCGCTTTTTATATCCGGGAATTAAATTTTAATCCTTCAGTTTTAAACCCAGATTATGCGTTAGAGGTTCGTTGTGAAACGCTAAAGCCAAATAAAATATGAACTTTTGCGAATAAATCATATTTAATATATGATGCAAGAGGAAAAGTTGTATACTTCATATTTTGAAGGGATTTTGCGTTGTAATAGAATTTCTAATGCATATTCTGGGTTAAATCAAAGATTACATCATTCCGCCCATTCCGCCCATGCCTGGGTTACCCATTGGCATGCCTGCACCTTCTTCTTTAATCTCTGCTAATACACACTCAGTTGTAAGCAACATACTTGCAATTGAAGCTGCATTTTCTAAAGCTACACGAGTAACCTTAGTTGGGTCAATAACACCTGCTTTCAAAAGGTTTTCAAAAACATCAGTACGTGCATTGTATCCAAAATCAGCTTTTCCTTCGCGCACTTTGTTTACTACTACCGAAGCCTCACCACCTGCATTGATAACAATCTGGCGTAATGGCTCTTCAATAGCACGACGAATAATTGCAATACCTGTGTTCTCATCTTCATTAGCGCCTTTTAATTTGTCTAATGAATCTATTGAACGGATATAAGCAACACCGCCACCTGCAATGATACCTTCTTCAACCGCCGCACGAGTTGCATGTAATGCATCGTCAACACGGTCCTTTTTTTCTTTCATTTCTACTTCAGTAGCTGCACCAACATAAAGAACTGCAACTCCACCAGCTAATTTAGCCAAGCGCTCTTGCAATTTCTCACGGTCATAGTCAGATGTAGTAGTTTCAATCTGTGCTTTTATTTGGTTTACACGTGCAGCAATATCTTCCTTAGTTCCAATACCATTTACAATTGTAGTATTGTCTTTATCAACTGAAATTTTCTCAGCCGAACCTAAGTAACTTAATTCTGCATTTTCTAATTTGTAACCACGCTCTTCGCTAATTAATGTTGCACCAGTTAATATTGCAATATCTTCTAACATAGCTTTACGGCGGTCACCAAATCCTGGCGCTTTTACAGCACAGATTTTTAATGAACCACGAATTTTGTTTACTACTAATGTAGAAAGAGCTTCTCCATCAACATCTTCCGCAATCATTAATAAGGGACGACCTGTTTGAACTGCCTTTTCAAGAATTGGCAATAACTCTTTCATATTAGAAATCTTCTTATCGTAAATTAATACATAAGGATTTTCTAATACTGCTTCCATTTTATCAACGTTAGTAACAAAGTAAGCAGAGATGTAACCACGGTCGAATTGCATACCTTCAACAATTTTCACTTCTGTTTCAGTACCTTTTGCTTCTTCAACTGTAATAACGCCTTCTTTCTTTACTTTATCCATAGCACTAGCTATCAACTTGCCAATAGTAGCGTCGTTGTTTGCCGAGATAGTTGCAACGCTTTCAATCATCTTATTGTCGTCACCAACATTTTGCGATTGTTTTTTCAAGTTAGCTACAACAGCTTCAACAGCCTTGTCAATACCACGTTTCAAATCCATTGGATTTGCGCCTGCCGCTACGTTTTTTAAGCCAGCAGTAATAATTGCTTGTGCCAATACTGTAGCAGTAGTAGTACCATCACCAGCTATGTCAGCAGTTTTGCTAGCTACTTCTTTTAGTAATTGAGCGCCCATATTTTCTACAGCGTCTTTCAATTCTATTTCTTTGGCTACCGTAACACCATCTTTGGTTATTTGTGGCGCACCAAATTTTTTGTCAATGATTACATTACGTCCCTTTGGACCTAAAGTAACTTTTACTGCGTTTGCTAATGCATCAACGCCACGCTTCATTGCATCGCGTGCTTCTAGGTTAAATGTTATTGCTTTTGCCATTGTTTAAAATTTTGAATTATGAATTATGAGTTTTGAATAATAATGTTGAGATTCGAATGTATTCAGCATTCAAAATTCAACATTTAAAATTAATTTATATGATACAAAAAATATCTGATTCACGCATGATTAATAAATCTTTACCATCTACGTTTAATTCAGTGCCTGCATATTTGCCGTACAATACTGTATCGCCAACTTTTACTGTCATTGGCTCATCTTTTTTGCCAGTACCTGCTGCGATTACTGTTCCGCGCATTGGTTTTTCTTTTGCTGTGTCTGGAATAATGATTCCACCTGCTGTTTTTTCTTCTGCAGCTGCTGGTTCTACCAACACCCTGTCTGCTAAAGGAGTTACTTTCATTTTTTATTATTATTAAAGTTTATAATTTTTTATTTGTGGTTGTGGCTTGTCATCAATTATGCCAAGCGCTTTATTGCCTTAATTCCTTGACAAAATTTCTACTAATTATTGTTTCTGTCTGTTTTTTTGGCAGTAATATTTTGAAACATACTTGCTATTTTCAATAAAAATATAATTTTGGCACTTAAACTTTAAACCGAGTATTGTGAATAATAACGAATCAGTAAAATTAATCTCAAAGAAAACAAAAGCCATTCGTTCTAAATCAGAACCCTACCTTTTAGCGATTGCCTTTATTGCTGTAGTACTTAAAACACAACACATTTCATCTAGTGGTTTTATTGTTGTCGTGTCTCTTTCTTTACTTTCGCTAAGTTCCTTTTTAAGTGCTTTTGACGAAACTGAAAATAGTGAAAATAATAAATTGCTACGTTTTATTAATTATCTAAAAGGCTGGGGAATGTCTATTCTTTATATCGGAATTTTATTTTCAATACAAAATTGGCCTGGGAATAAATCCATGTTGATTAGCGGACTTTCTGTAACCGCCCTTACTGTTTTTCTTGAATTTTATAATAAAACACCTAGCAATAAGTTACTAATTAGAATTATTATATTATTCATCGGTCTTTCTTTTTTACTTTTAACACAGCAACAATTGTTTGATTTGGGAATTATACATAAGGTTGTTAATTTGCCAGAAATTAGATAATACCTATAAAATCCTCATTACCTTTTATTTATTAAAAACTAAAAATTATGAAACTACAAGAGCTTTTATCTTCACTGCCCCTCAACCTTGATTTAGGAGTTTTAATTCTTCGAATAACGGTTGGTTTAACCATGTCATTTTATGGGTATCAAAAACTAAGTCATTATTCCGAAATGGTTACTAGTGATTTTTGGCAAAACAAGGTAAATCTATTTGGTTTTACAGGCGCCGCCCCTCTATCACTTACCATATTCGCAGAATTCTGCTAATTATCGGACTTTTGACTTGTGCAGCGCTTTTTTTCTTGTTATTTTGTATGGGCTATATCGCTTTTTATCTAGATTCATTTGAGCTAATTAGCGCCGTTGAAAACGGAATGGAAATAAATTCGGCGTTTAATTATTTCTTAATATATATAGTTCTGTTATTTACTGGTCCTGGCAAATTTTCTGCTGATATCTTTCTATTTAAGATTAAGTGATGAAAGAAGTTATTAAGATTAGTTTTAAAGTTGGCATGCCTATGCTAAAAAGAATATGAAAGCAATCATTTATAATAAATATGGCCCGCCCGAAGTAGCTTCATTGATGGAAGTTGATAAGCCAATTCCCAAAGACAATGAAGTATTAGTTAAAGTATACGCTTCAACAGTAAACAGAACCGACTCCGGTTTCCGAAGCGCAGAATATTTTATTTCAAGGTTTTGGAGTGGATTATTCAAGCCAAATTATCCTATATTAGGTAATGAGTTTTCTGGCATTGTCGAAGAAGTTGGCAAGGCTGTTACAACATTTAAACCGGGCAATAGGGTATTTGGTTACAACGATAAAACTTTTGGTGGACATGCAGAATTCCTTACTACAGAGGAAAGTAGCGCAATCACCTTAATGCCAACAAACCTTGATTTCAAGGTAGCCGCGGCCTTAACTGAAGGCTCTCATTATGCACTCAATAACATCAGGGCCTCTAAAATAACAAAAGGTCAAAGCGCTATGGTTTATGGCGCTACCGGTGCCATTGGTTCTGCGGCTGTTCAACTTCTAAAATATTTTGGTGTGCATGTTACTGCAGTTTGTAACACTAAAAATGTAACTCTATTAAAATCGCTTGGGGCCGATGTTGTTATTGACTATCAAATACAAGATTTTACAACAACTCAAACCAAATTCGAATTCATTTTTGATGCTGTTGGTAAAAGTTCATTCCATATCTGCAAGCCATTGCTGACAGAAAAAGGAGTCTACATTTCTACTGAGTTAGGTAAAAATGCTGAGAACATATGGTTGGCAATGATTACGCCAATCATTGGAGGCAAGAAGGTGTTGTTTCCAATTCCATCAATCAATAAAGAAGATGTATTATTTTTAAAAACGATGGCTGAAATTGGTGCGTTCAAGCCTGTTATTGATAAGAGTTACAAACTTGAGCAAATCGTTGATGCATATCATTATGTCGAGTCTGGGCAAAAAACAGGAAATGTTATTCTGGAAATAGAAAATAATTAATAATACTCTTATTTATACCCAACCCTCCGACAATAAATCAACTAGGTGCATTGTTTTTATTGGCTTTTGAGAACTTTGAATGTAGGCATTAAGGTGCATTAAACAATTTGCCTCCGTACCAACTATAATGTCTGCCCCTAATGCTATTGCCTTATCTACAAGCTGCTCGGCCATACTTACCGATACCGGTTCATAATTAATTGAAAACATACCTCCAAAACCACAGCACTCATTTTCTATTTTTACTAACTCTAATCCTTTTACTTTCTGCAATAATACTTCTGCATTCTTTACTTCTGGCCTGCATCTGCAAAAGTCAATCAAGGCAACTTTTTTATTTAATGTCGCACCTATGTTTGTTAGTTTAAGAACATTTACTACAAAATCCGAAAACTCATAAAGATTCTTTTGTAGTACCTTATATTCGTTCAAAGACGAAGAGTTTGCAAACATTTCTCCATATCTCTTATCTACAAAATCAACACATGAAGCTGAAGGAGAAATTACGTATCTTTCGTTTGTAAATTCTTTTATAAACTTCTCCCCTACCTCCTTTGCGTCATCCCAATAGCCGCTTTCGAACGCTGGATGTCCACAACATGTTTGTTCGTGGTTATAATTAACGGCACATCCAAGGCTTTCCAAAATCTTAATCATATTCCAGGCCGTTTGGGGTGCAAATTGATCAACGTAACAAGGAATAAATAAATCAACTATCATAAAAAATCACTTTCAAATAAAATAAACAACTAGGCTATTATAGTGTTGTATAATTTTATAATTTCGCGCTCCAAATATAAAAAAATATGGCTGCTAAAACTGATGTTTACACACAACCTGACTATTACTTATTAGATGAACTTTTGACGGATGAGCATAAACTTATTCGTGATACGGCTCGTGCTTGGGTTAAAAAGGAAGTTTCACCAATTGTAGAAGATGCTTGCCAAAAGGCAGAGTTTCCAAAACAATGGATAAAAGGATTAGCAGAAATTGGAGCCTTTGGCCCATACATTCCTGTTGAATACGGTGGGGCTGGTCTTGACCAGATTTCATACGGTTTGATTATGCAAGAGTTGGAACGTGGCGATAGTGGATTGCGAAGCACAGCCAGTGTTCAAAGCTCATTAGTAATGTATCCAATATATAGTTTTGGTAGCGAAGAACAAAGAAAAAAATACTTGCCAAAACTTGCCTCTGGCGAGTGGATGGGTTGCTTTGGACTAACAGAACCGGATCATGGCAGTAATCCTAATGGTATGCTAACAAACTTTAAGGACATGGGCGACCATTATTTATTGAATGGTGCAAAAATGTGGATTTCAAACTCCCCTTTTGCTGATATTGCGGTTGTTTGGGCAAAAAACGAAGAAGGAGTAATACATGGTTTAATAGTAGAAAGAGGAATGGAGGGCTTTAGTACTCCTGAAACTCATGGCAAATGGAGCTTACGTGCTAGTGCTACAGGCGAATTAGTTTTCGATAATGTAAAAGTTCCAAAAGAAAATTTATTACCAAACATTAAAGGCTTAAAGGGGCCTTTAAGTTGTTTAAATAGTGCTCGTTTTGGTATTGCTTGGGGTGCGCTAGGTGCCGCAATGGATTGTTATGATAGTGCTTTACGTTATAGTAAAGAAAGAATACAATTTGGTAAACCTATCGGTGCTTTTCAACTTACACAAAAGAAATTGGCCGAAATGATTACTGAAATAACAAAAGGTCAACTCTTGGTTTGGAGACTAGGGGTTCTAAAAAATGAGAACCGTGCTAACCCTGCTCAAATATCTATGGCAAAACGTAATAGTGTGCATACCGCATTGACAATTGCTCGTGAAGCAAGACAGATACATGGAGGAATGGGCATTACCGGAGAATATCCAATTATGAGACACATGATGAACTTAGAAAGCGTAATAACTTATGAAGGTACACATGATATTCATTTGCTTATTACAGGATATGACATAACCGGCATTAGTGCATTTGAATAAATTCTTTTAAATACTATTGATCCCTGCCTCAAAAAGGCGGGGATTTTTATTTTACATAAATACTTATCAACAGTAATTTATTTTAATGGTTGACTCATTTATTTGATATCCATTTAATTATAAATCGATACTAAATATTTAATTAAAAATAGAAATTAACGATACAACTTGTTATTAACATCACAACTAATCTTAATAAGTTTTACCCTTGATTATCAATGTGTTTATTTAATAAATTATCAACATATTTTTTGTTTAAAACAGAAGTATCATGCTCATAAAAAAGTATTAAATAAGTTGCTTTTTGATTATTAAATTTTGCTTGTAATAAAAAAGTAATTATCCGCTTTTTTTAACCGGTTTTTCCTAGAGAGTTATTAACTGTTTTTTATGGGTATTGTTGATTATTATCTAATTGATTTAATAACAATAATAATTATCGACATTGTGTTTATTAACTATTAACTTCCTTGTTATCAATAACTTCATAAAAACAATTTATTAATAAGCTGTTCATATCATTTTATAAATCAGAAATCAAATGAAAAAATAAAAAGTTATACCGTTATTAACAGTACTAATAATAATAACATTTTCTTTTAAAAAATTTCAAAAAAAATATATTGTTATTTAATAGTTTGTTCATTTTTTATTTGATTTTAAAATTAATAAATTTTGTAATTTTTGATTGCTTCGGTATTAAATTAAGATTAGCTTTGCTTCAATTATATCTGATTATTGAATGGTTTTATTTAATGAAATAAACAAACTTAAAAAAGAAAAAAATGCAGTTATACTAGCACATTACTACCAAGATGCTGACATACAAGATGTCGCTGACTTTTTAGGTGATAGTTTGGGATTATCTCAACAAGCTGCTAAAACTCAAGCAGATATTATTGTTTTCGCAGGTGTTCATTTTATGGCTGAAACTGCTAAAATATTATGCCCTCAAAAAAAGGTTTTATTGCCTGACCTAAATGCAGGATGTAGTTTAGCTGACAGTTGTCCGCCTGATAAATTTGCAACATTTAAGTCTGAAAATCCTAATCATCTTGTTATTTCTTATGTTAATTGCACAGCAGAAATAAAGGCATTAACAGATATTGTTTGTACTTCCTCAAATGCTATTCAAATTGTTGAAAGTCTTCCAAAGAATCAACCAATTATATTTGCTCCAGATAAAAACCTTGGAAGATATATCAACGAAAAAACAAAAAGAAATATGTTGCTTTGGGATGGCAGCTGTATGGTACATGAAATTTTTTCTCAAAAGAAAATTGCCATTTTAAAAAGTCAAAATCCAGAGGCTAAAATAATTGCACATCCTGAATGCGAGGAACAAGTATTAGCATTAGCAGATTTTATTGGCAGCACAACTGCATTGTTAAACTATACAGTAAGTAATGATGCACAATCATTCATTGTTGTTACTGAAACAGGAATTATTCACGCAATGCAAAAGGCAAGTCCTAACAAAACATTTATCCCTAGCCCTCCAAATAACCAGTGTGCTTGTAATGATTGCCCTCACATGAAACTAAATACGCTTGAAAAATTATATTTATGTTTAAAAAATGAAACGCCTGAAATTGTTTTGAAGGAGCAAGTTAGAGAAAAGGCCGAGTTATCTATAAGACGAATGCTTGAACTATCTCAACAACTTGGTTTGTAAAAATGAAATCACTAATTAAAAAATATCAAATCATTATTTTTATTAATAAATCAAGTTTACTTGAGCATGTTCTTGGTTTTAAAAGACTATTACGAATATTATTAGTAATACTTATTTTTTTGTCAATTAATACTTTTTCTCAAGATACCTCCAAAGTTACGGATGGCTTTGTTAAGTTTTACCATTCAAACGGAAAAATTAGTAGTGAAGGAACTTTAAAAGCAGGAAAGGTAGATGGTTATTGGAAGACATATTACCCTACAGGTATTCTGAAGTCAGAAGGTAATAGAATTGATTACCAACTAGATAGTATCTGGAAATTTTACAATGAAAAGGGAAATATAGTGAACACTTTTTCTTATAAACAAGGAAAAAAAAATGGATATAAAAGATCCTTTGAACCTGATTCAAATAAACTATTAGTGGAGGAGCACTTTATTAATGACATAAAACAAGGCTTTTCTTTCTATTACAAGAATGGATATAGATTTAAGCATGTTCCTTTTGTTGATGGTAAGGAAAATGGTTTAGGAAAAGAATTTAATAAAGACGGAATAATTATAACACTTACAAATTACAAAAATGGATTTATAGGCAGAGAAGAACGAATAAATAGAACCGACAGACTTGGTAAAAAGAATGGTGTTTTCAAAACTTTTTTTGAAAATACTGATAAAGAGAAAATTGTTTGCACTTATAGTGATGATAAATTAAATGGGTACCTGAAGGAATTTAATTTGAAAGGAGATTTAATAAAAACGGAAAAGTGGATTGATGGTGTTCTTCAGAAAAATGCTAAGGAATTGGTAAAGCTTGATGTGAAAAAGGAATATTATGAAGACGGTTCTTTAAAATCAAGTGGTACAGCTAAGCAAGGTATTCTTGAAGGAGTAACAAGATTTTATGACAAAGATGGCAACGTAAATAATTCTAAGTTTTATAAAAATGGAGATTTAATAGCAGAAGGAATTTATGATGAAAGAGGTTTGCAACAAGGTCCTTGGAAAGAATTTTATCCTACTGGTGAAATCAAAGCAGAAGGCTTGTATGAAATGGGAAAAAAAATTGGAGGTTGGAAATACTATCATCAAAACGGAAATAAAGAACAAATTGGCAAATATATTAAAGGAAAGCCTGATGGTATTTGGAAATGGTATTATGAGTCAGGCAATATTTTGCGCGAAGAATCTTTTGAAAAAGGTGTCCCTATAGATGAAATGCGTGAATATTCTGATAGTGGTAAGGTAATTACAAAAGGTAGTTATTTAGATGGTGAACAAGATGGTTTTTGGTTTGTAGAGGATAATGATTTTAGGGAAGAAGGTAATTATAAGGTTGGTGTAAAGTATGATGAATGGAAGTATTATTACCTAAGTACAGGAAAATTACAACACAAAGGAAAGTATGTTGATGGACAGGAAAATGGAAAGCATATTTATTATTATGATAACGGACGAATATGCGAAGAAGGCGAGTTTATTATGGGACAAAAAGAAGGGAAATGGAGACACTTAGATGTCGAAGGAAATATTATTTCTACAATTTTATATAAGTCTGGTGAAGAATTAAAAATAGACGGTATGAATATACCTTTTAATAAAGAAACAATTATTAATAGGGAATCTGAACAATTTATAGTAAAATAGTTAATTGAATAGTGAAAAAAAAAATTATTCACAAAACCGATAGAGAAATTATTAGAAATAATTACTTAGGTGATATCTTAAACGATATATTCTTAAAAGAAGGCAGCTATTTAGACCATGCAGATATTTCTGATTTTAATGACAAGTATGTTATCTTAAATCAAAATGGATTTATAACTGATATTTCAAAATCATTCTTAAAAGAATTCAAATTAAGAAGTAATGAAATATTAAAAAAACCAATAGTTCAGTTCTTAACATTGAAGGAAGTAGACCCTGAATACTCTGAATTTTTATTAAAAAAATTATTGTATTTTTTTGTTTATAATAAATATAGCAGTGGCATTAAAATTTACTTAAATAATAATGCGATTAAGGTTCTAGTAAAAGTTATTCCAATACGGGTTAATAGTTCTATTATCTACCAGGTTTTTATCACTTTGATAAATGACGATAAAAACCTTTCATTAAATAATTTTAGTAAAGATATTTTAAACTATAATTATTTATTAAATTTTGTACCAGATGGCGTTTTAATTCATCGCAACGGTATCGTTGTTACTGCTAATAACAAGGCATTAGAACTTCTCGGTTATACTATTGGTGAATCTTTAGTAGGAATTAATTTATTCGATTTTTTACAT